>JBPCPB010000172.1:0-31012 GCA_050999735.1 Thermomicrobiales bacterium
TCTTCCCCCCCCCTCCACCCCCCCTCCTCCCTTCCCCCCTTCCACCCCCCCCCCCCCCCCCCCCCCCCCTTCCCGACAGGGAGTGTACGTTCTCCCCCGCGTATCCGTTGTGGTAGACTGATGCATCATTTGCACGGGGCGTAGGAGCGGCATGGCGCGATGCGAACGCGAGAGCCGACGTGACGGAAATCGTGAGAAAAAGGGGGCAGCCAGTGGAGGAAATGACACGAATCGAGCGCGTGCGTGCTGCGGTAAGCGGGCAGCCGGTGGATCGGCTGCCCCTCTGCTTTTGGCATCACTTCCGTCCTGGCGGCTCCGGCGCGCGGATGGCCGAGGCGACGCTTCGGTTCTTCGATCAGGAGTTCGATCTCGATATCGTGAAAATCATGCCGGATCTCCCCTACCCCTTCCCACGCCATGCAGTGCGCGCGCCGGAGGACTGGGCGCTGATCGAATCCGTCGCCCCCGATCAAGGAATGTTCGGCCAGCGGCTCGTCGCTATCCGCATGCTCCGCGAAGCGCTCGGCGCGGAGACGCCGATCATCCTGACGATCTACAATCCTGTGACCGAGGTGCGCCACTTCGCCGCCGATACCGAGACTTTCGACCGCCATCTGCGCGAGCATCCCGCCGCCATCCACCACGCGCTCGGCGTGATCGCGGAGAACCTTCAGCGCAACATCGCCGCTGCCATCGCCGCTGGTGTGGATGGCGTCTATTACGCCCTGCAAGGGATCACAGCGGACGGCCTGGGCGAGATCGGCTACCGCGAGTTTGGCCGCCCCTACGACTTCATCGCCCTGCGCGGCGCGGAGGGCGGCTGGCTGAACGTCTGCCACGTCCACGGTGACCATGACCTACTGATGGACCTTGCGATTGATTATCCAGTCCAGGTGCTCAGTTGGAGCGACCGTTTGACGGGACTCTCGCTACGCGAGGTGCGCCTGAAGAGCGACAAATGCTTTATGGGCGGGCTGCATGAATTTGGCGCGCTCGCCAATGGCGACGAGCGAGCGGTGATCGCCGAAGCGCAGGATGCCGTCGAACAAACGGGTGGGCGGAAGTTGATCCTCGCGAACGGCTGCTCCGTTCCCGACGAGACGCCGCATGCGCACCTTCAGCGGGCACGCGCGGCGCTCGGTAACATACAACCACACTAAACGTGCGATATGTACGCACGCGTACAACGTGAAAGTCCACCCGGGTGGACGGAGGCGACAGAGCGGCAATGGGGGCTGTGACGGCGGTGGCTGAATCACCTCAGATAACGATACTGCGCGAGGCAACGCTGCGCCGTGCGGTCGTTGCCCGCCGGATTGCCCGTAATCAGTCGCCACCTTCCCCGATAATCCTCGAAGTGGACGAAGCGGCGCTCATCCTCCAGGCGCGCGAAGGAAGTCGTGAGGCATTTGGGTTACTCTATGAGCGGCATCGTGCAACGATCGCGCGGTACGTCGTCGCCCGCATCCGCGACACCGCGGATGCGGAAGACCTCACTGAGGCGATCTTCGAGAGTGCGTGGCGGGCGATGGGTCGGTATCGGGAGCAGGGCGTTCCCTTTCTTGCCTGGCTCTATCGGCTCGCGCACAACCGCGTCGTGGATCATTACCGTGCCCTTCGACCGACCATTACGCTCATTCCCGAAGTCCATGAGAGTATTGAGGATACCAGCGCGCCCCTTGATCTCAATATTGATTCGGCGGACCTCCTCAAGGCGCTGCATGCCCTCACCGACGATCAACGCGATGTGATCGTCTTGCGCTTCGTCCAGGGGATGAGCGGCCGCGAGGTGGCGCAGGCGATGGACAAACGAGAAGACGCGATCCGCGCGCTACAGTTCCGCGCGCTTGCCACTCTGCGCCGCATCCTGACCGGAGAAGACGTTCAGCCCTGAAGTGCATTTTCCGGCGAATACCGTCAAAAGCGATTGGCGCCTACTCTTTCTTTGCACGCTCCCTGTTTACGCAATAATGTAAATCTCCTGCCGCTCATTGTCGCCATATCCCTCAATGATGACGCCCCGCATGCGTGCCAATCGTTGAGTGCTGGTGTGCTCTGGCATGTCCTTTGCTGGGCGCTTCTCCCGTATTGGAACCGAATAAAGGAGGTGTCTCTATGATGAGCAACGCGGCGAGCCGCATGAAGAAGCAGATAAAGCGCACGATCCGGGCGGCGATGCAGCACGCGGAAATTGGCGCCAATGCGTCCGGGGAACAGGCTGGTTCTGTCAATGTCGCGCGGCGCGCGAACATCAAAATCGCGACAAATGTCGGCGAGCCGAACGCGACAGCCGATGCATCCGCGACCCAGGTAGCGCCAATCAGGCAAACCAGCGGGAATTCCGCAGGGGGAACCAATCGCGAAGCCTCGCGGAATAGGTGAGTAGAGACCACTGGCATGGGCCACGGGTCAGACGATCAAAGGAGGCACATGATGGCCGACGAGAAGAAGCAGGAACTGACAGCGGAAGAACTCGAAGCGCAGCAGGGCGAGGAACTGCCCGATCGCGAGGAAATGTCTCTCGTCAACGCGAACGTCGCGGCGCCGGTCAATCTTGCGGCAGCGCTCAACGTCCTCTCGGACAACTCGACCGCAACCGCCGATGCGACGCAGAATGCCCCGATCACGCAAGGCATCCAGTAAGAACGAACATACTGCCGGATGGCAAAGGAGGCACATGATGGCCGACGAGAAGAAACAAGCACTGACGGCTGAGGAACTTGAGGCGCAACAAGGTGAGGAACTCCCCGACCGCGAGGAAATGTCCCTCATCAATGCCAATATCGCGGCGCCGATCAATGCGGCGGTCGCGGCGAATGTTCTCTCCGATAACTCCAAGGCGGTGGCGGACGCGTCGCAGACCGCCCCGATCACGCAGGGTATTGGGTAACGTCTCTCCCCTGAAAGGAGATTGTGATGGCCAACGACAAGAAGCGCGAATTGACTGCGGAAGAGATGGAGCAGCAGGCGGGCGAGGAACTGCCCGAACGCGATGAGATGTCGCTTGTCAATCTAAACGCTGCCATCCCGGTCAATGCGGCCATCGCGCTGAATGCGCTGTCTGACGGTTCCAACGCGACCGCGACCGCGACGCAGAATACGCCAATCATGCAGGTATCGTAGGCGGCCCATCCAGCGATCCAAAGAGACGGTCCTACAGCGATGCAGCGCGGGTCGGTCAACCGCCGACCCGCGTTGTGTGATCCGCGAGGAGTGCGGTGATGGCACGGATAACGCGACATGTCGCGGTGACGACAGAGCAATCAGCCTCCCCGCAACGCACTCCCGTGGCGCCCAATGGTCGTCAGCCCGCGCCCGACGGCAACCATCCATCGCGCGATCAGAGGGGAGAACCACCGGCCGATGTGCCGGAACGGCCCGCTCTTGCGCCGACTATCCAATTGAGTGGGGAAATGGAGGAGAGCGGTTTTGCCGAGCCGCAGTGGATGGTCCAGCGAGATGGTCAGTTCATCCACCTCACCGAACTCCTTTATCATGTTGCGGAGCAGGTTGATGGGCAACGCACTCTCGATGAGATCGCCACGCGGATGTCCGAGGCAATTGATCGAAAGGTCAGCGCGGACAATGTCCGGCAACTGATCGGCACGAAACTGATCCCGCTCGGTGTCATCGTGGCGGCGGACGGGAAGGTCGTCGGGGCCGACGCGGCGGAGGAAGGAGCAGTCCGCTCGCCGCTGAAGATCAATATGAAGACGAAGGTCCTGCCGCGCGGGCTGATCACGCCGCTGACGAAGGTCCTCAAAATTCTCTTCTTCCCGCCGATCCTGATTGCCATACTGATCGTCTGCTTCGCCGCGCAGGTCTGGCTTTTCTTCGTGCATGGCATCGCAAGCAGCATCCACGAGGCCGTCTACAAGCCGTGGGTGACGCTCGTGATTTTGGGCGTCATCGTTGTCGGTACCGCCTGGCACGAGTTCGGCCACGCCTCCGCGCTCGAATATGGCGGCGGCGAGGTACGTGGCATGGGTGCGGGCTTTTACCTCGTCTATCCCGCTTTTTACACTGATGTGACCGATAACTACCGGCTCGGCCGCTGGGCGCGCGTGCGCACGGATTTGGGCGGCTTCTATTTCAACCTGATTTTCTGCCTCGGCCTCGTCGGCCTTTATGCACTGACCAGGCAGCCGTTTCTCCTTCTCGGCGTGCTGTTGATCGACGTTGACATCATCCATCAATGCCTGCCCTTTGTGCGGCTGGACGGCTACTGGACGCTGGCGGATGTCACCGGTATCCCGGACTTCTTTTCGTACATGGGGCCATTCCTGCGCAGCGTGCTGCCGCTGAAGAAAAAGGACGGGGACGAGAAACTCCTCGAGTTCAAGCGATGGGTGAAGGTTCTGTTTGCCATCTATATTATCGTCACGATCCCGATTCTCGCCTTTTTGCTCTTCGAAATGCTGAAGAATGTTCCGCGTATCCTGGCGAGTGCGTGGGATTCGTTCGGCAAGCAATGGAGCGCGCTGGCGAATGCGTGGAGCAGCGGTCATTATGGCGTCGTCGCGCTCGCTGTCCTCCAGATCCTGCTCCTGGCCTTGCCTGTAGCGGGCTTGGGATTCGCGCTCTTCTCGCTGGGGCGCACGGGGATGCGGCTCCTCTGGAACTGGGCGAAGCCGACGCCCGGTCGTCGCGTCGTCGGCTCACTGGCAACCGCCGCGTTCGCCGCGCTCCTCGTCTATCTCTGGGTACCGAGCCTTTCCTTCGGTGGCGGTTCGAACGCGGTCGCGGCACGGAACAACTGGCAACCGATCCCAGCAGACGAGCGGGGGACGGTGAGCGACGCGCTGCCACAGGCGGTGCCCGTGCCGTTCCGCTCTCCGCCACTCACCGCTTCAACAGCGGCGCCGCCACGGGCGAGCATGGCGGCACCGAGCGGTGCGCCGGATGTCGCGGGAACGTCAGGTGCGGTGGGAACACCAGGTGCGAACGGGACACCCGGAACGGCGGCAACGGTCACAGCGGCTGGAACGGCAACCGGCACTCCGTCCGCGAGCGCGACACCGGGCGCGACGCCCACTGTGACACCGGCGGCAAGCACGCCGACCGTCGCGCCAACGGCCATTCCCCCGACACCCGCCGTGACGAATGCGCCGGTCCAGGCTCCTCGGCCGTCCGCGAGCGGGCCGGTCATCGCGCCGAACGCGCCAATCCCGCCGGTCACGAACGCGCCGTCGAGCACTCTACCTTCCGGTAGCGCCAGCGCTCCCGCCGGGATGGCTCCTGTCGGCAGCGCATCGTCCGGCACGACATCGCCCGCCACCGTCCCGGTGGGTGCCACCCCGTTGAGTACGCTCCCGCCGGGTACTGTCCCGGTCAGTACCGTCCCGGCCAGTATCACACCAGTCGGCGCCGCACGTGCGACGCCCGCCAGCACAGCCATCAGCACCGCCACGCCGGGCAGACAAACCGGCGGCCAATCGAGCGCGCCGCCCGTGTCGCCAACCCCGGTTCCGTAAACCGGTCTTCGGTCAGAGGACGAGAGAGGAGTTCATCGCTATGAGGTTCTATTCCCCGGCTCAGTGGCGTGCCCGCTGGTGCATTGCGCTCTTCGTTCTCGCGTTCGTCGCCAGTATCGCGTTCGGCGGCGTCGCGACTCGCGCCGATGACCCCGCGACCGCGACGCCGGATCAGAGTGTCGGCACACTCAACGGCCCGCCGCCGACGACACCGCCCACCGCGACGACCGCTCCCACATCCACGATCGCACCAAGGGCGACTGCGTCTGCAACCAATACGCCGACCGCAACGACCGTGACACCAACCGGCACGACCGCTGCTCCGGCGGCATCAACAACGCCCGCTGCCGCTCCAGGTAATGCCGCTCCCGCTCCGAGCAACGACGATATTCAGTATGAGGAGCATGGCAACGGTAGGGACGACAAGAACATCGTCAAGGTGCAGAACAAAACGGACAACCGCCTGCGTGTGAGAGGGAAGATCCAACTGAATCATATCCCCGGCGCGGACGCGCAGCCGGAGAATGATGCGGAGGCATACAGCTCCTGCACGGATTGCAGCACCTTTGCCGTCGCCTTGCAGGTGGACCTGATTAGCAAGACCGCGACAACGATCGCCCCGAAGAATGTCGCTATCGCGCTCAATGTCCAGTGCTCGCATTGCACAACGGTCGCGAAGGCAATTCAGTATGTCGTGCAGGTAGACGACCCATCGCAGACGCCGGACAATGTCAAGGACCTGATTGGCCAGATGCAGCAGCAGTTGAACGCCGCCGCACACGACAAGGACGAGACAGTCGCCGACGCGGAAGCGAAGATTGATGCCGTGATCGCGCAATTCAATGTCCTTGGCCAGAGCCTGTACACGCAGCGTGACCAGAAAGACGATGATAATTCGCCAGGTGCGACAGTCCCGCCGGATGCTGTTGTCCTCACGCCAACGCCGACCGCGACACCATAAAGAGATGCGCCATAACGGCCATCGCGATGCCGCATAGACGACCGCAACCAAGAGACGCCCGCCAGAACTCGGCGGGCGTCTCCCATAACTCCTACATATCCCAATGAACGTTCCTGTCTGGAATCAAAAAGGCTGCCGCGCCATGCTAGAATGATGACCTAACCCCCGACCCCTTCCCGAAAAGGAGGAGGAGGGGAGACGAGGTACGATGCGCGGAGCGGGTTCCCCCTCCTTTTAGGAAGGGGTTCAGGGGTAGGCAGGAGGCCAGGAAAATGGCGGTCACGGAAGAGAAACTGGTCGCGACGGCGGGGATGGACACGCAGGCACCGCCGCTCCTCCGACGGGATGAGGATGCGCGCGCGGCGGTCGCGGAACTCGTGCGGCTGCTCGGTGCGGAGCGGGTGCTGATCCACCCGGCGGCGCTTTTCCCGTACACCTACGACGCCTCGTTCAACTCAGAGGCGCACCCCGGCCGACCCGATTGCGTCGTCCTCCCGCGCGATACGCAGGATGTCGTCACGGTGATGCGGGTGGCGAACCGCTACACAGTCCCCGTCGTGCCGCGCGGTTCCGCCTCGGCGTACAGCGGTGGCGCGGTGGCGCACTACGGCGGCATCGTCGTCGCGATGAATGTGATGGATCGCATCATCGAGATTGACGCCGATAATCTCCAGGTTCTCTGCCAGCCCGGTGTCATCCATGCAAACCTGAATGATGCGCTCGCGAAATACGGCATGATCTTCCCGCCCGATCCCGGCAGCAGCAAAATCGCCAGCGTCGGCGGCATGACCGCGAACAACTCGAGTGGCATGCGCGCTGTCAAATACGGGCCGACGCTGCATTATGTCCTCGGCTTGGAGGTCGTCCTGCCGACGGGCGAGGTAATCTGGACGGGAGGCGAAGGCTCCAAGGCGCTCCAATCCGTCTCCGGCCTTAACCTGACGCCACTCTTTATCATGTCCGAGGGAACGCTCGGTGTCATCACGCAGTTGCGCCTGCGGATCATCCCGAAACCGGCGTCGCGCGGTCTCGTCGTCGCTCGCTTCGACAGCCTGGAGGACGCGGCGGAGATGACGCGCCGCATTTTCCGCAGTGGCATCCTGCCCGCCGCGTTGGAGATCATGGATCGCTCCGCCATTCGTGCCGTCAATATCTTCAAGCCGGATCTCAAACTGATCGAGTGCGCGGCGATGCTTCTGATCGAGGCGGACGGCAGTTCGGCGGTCGTCGCGGACACCGTTGGCCGCATCGAGCAGGTAGCACGCGAGTTGGCGACGAGCGTCGAGACGGCGACCAATCCGAAGGAGATGGAAGCGCTCTGGGCGGGGCGGGCGGTCCTCGGTGCGGCCTCGTCACTCGTCGTGCCGGGTGGCACCCGTGTCGGGATGGGTGAGGATATCTGCGTCCCCCTCAAGGACATGCCCGCCACGCTCCGCAAGATCGCTGAGGCGGCGGAGAAGCGGCAGGTCGCCGTCGTCCTCTACGGCCACATCGGCAGTGGCAATGTCCACAGCGCGATTGTCGTTCATCACACGCCGGAGGAAATCGAACGCGCCAAGTTACTCACCGAGGACATCCATGCCCTCGCCCTCGAATATCGCGGTACGACGAGCGGCGAGCACGGCATCGGTGTCGTCCGGCGCGATTATGCGGACGCCGAACTCGGCGCGGCCGTCACGCTGATGCGCCAGATGCAGCGGTCATTCGATCCCAACGGCATCATGAACCCCGGCAAGAAACTCCCGTTCGCCCCTGCGGACACAGTGACCGTGTAGATGAATCGTATTGACCGCCTGACCGCCATTCTGCTGCTCCTCCAGGGAGGGAAACGCACCGCCAGAGAGATCGCCCAGCGGTTTGAGGTGTCCCGACGCACGATTCTTCGTGATATCCAAGCCCTCTGCGAAATGGGCATCCCCATTGCGGCTGATCTGGGAGCCTCCGGTGGCTATACCTTACCACCAGATTATTCCTTGCCTCCGCTTGCATTGACGGTGCATGAAGCCCTCTTGTTGCGCCTGGCGCTCAGCAGTCTCACCCAATTGGCTGAGACCCCCTTCAAACGGGAGCGCGAGTCGCTGCTGGCCAAAGTCGAGACCCTCTTTCCACGACGTGAGCACACGGATCTCGACCGGCCTCAGCACACACTTTCGCTCACTGTCCCCACGCGGCCCTATCCGACCCCGTTTCTCGATCAACTGCTGGAAAGCGCACGCGAGGAACGGTGGGTTGCTGTGATCTATCGCTCGGAGAACGGGGACTCGCAGCAAACGCTCCTTCCTGCCCATCTGCGGACCTCGGCGGGCCTCTGGTACTGCGAGGCGTACTCCTATGAGCGTCAAGAAATGCGCGTGTACCGTGTCGATCGTTTTCTGGACGTGCGCGTCGCTCCATCGCCGCCGCAATTAGCGCGCCCTCCTTCGACTATCCTCTATGTCCACCCCTCATTTCCGGAGATACAGATTCACCTGACGGCGCGTGGGGTACTGAAACTGGAGCGCGAGCCGTATCTGGCACCCCACGTTCAGCAAATGGATGCGGGGGAAGGATTGCTCAGTTTGCGTTTGCGACCGGCGGAGTACGATTGGCTTGTGCGGATAGTGCTGGGACTCGGCACTGAGGCGAAGGCGCTTGCCCCGCAAGAGTTGCGAAGGCGTGTGCGGCAGGCGGCGCAGGAACTCACTGATCACTACGCTGAAAGGTGACATGCTTGTGTCGTCATTGCCCTCGTATACTCTATGTGTGTCGGTGACGCTAGGATGAACAGAGGCGCGGTGGCTACCGGCGTGAGATCGAACTACAGATAGACACGAGGAGGGAAACACCATGACCATGAGCAGTGACCGGGATGTCGTTGATCGGTATTTCACCGCGATGGTGAACAAAGACTTCGCCACCATGCGTACCCTTTTGCACGATGACGTCTCTTTCAAGGGCGCGTTAGGAACCACTGCTGGCGCCGAGGACTACATCGAAGGGATCAAGCAAATTACGGCAAACACGACTGCACTGAATCGTCGGGTGCTCTTCGCCGAGGGCGAGAACGTCTGCCAGATCTACGATATGGTCGTCGCCACGCCAGCAGTCACCGTGCCAATCGCACAATGGCTCACGGTGCGTGAGGGCCGGATCGCGACGTTGCAAGTCTTCTTCGATCCGCGCCCCATGATCCCGCCATCCGCATCATGATATGGTGACCGATCGCGATGAAATGCGGAAAGCGGCGGAAAACGGCGCAAAATCGTACGGAAAATCACGATTTCGCGCTGTACGCCCCTATGCGGGGCGTTTTGCTCCGCAAGGACATCTGTCTCATTGAACGGCGCAAACATCGCACCGCTTCTGCCGTGTGAAGCGGGGGAGGGAAGCCATAGCCTCCCGTATGCCCGCCAGCCACGGTAATCCGCGATCGGCAGCGGCGGAGTTGTCGGGATGCGCAGGATCATCACAGTATCGCGCGACAGAGACAGCCGACCGAGATTGTCTACCCGAATTCCCGGCCCCAGGAGTCGGATGGTTGCGCTTCTCATGCCGTATCCTGGTACAGTGGATCAGTCACAATGAGGCAAACATATCCCGTCTCGACAGCGAATCGCTGACGGCGGCGAAAAGGCGCGCGTGCGGATTGCCACAAGAGCATCCCGCGCTAGACGGGTGAGCGCTTTCGCGGGAACAACCGGCAACGTGGTCACCGATGGGGCTACCTCAGGCGATCACTCCTTCGCCATCATGGAAGGGGAGAGCGGCGCTCATTTCAACAGGCGTGAGCGAGTGCATTCGGGACAATCGTTGATAGTCATGCCGATTCGATTGCGGCCCGATGGAAGGAGACTGGAAAGAGCCTCCGAAGCGCGCACCGACTGCTATGCGATTGTAATTGTGCGGTTCGGTAGCGTGATACACGGCAGCGATTCGGCAGCGCAGAGGAAGCGATGAAGACCGGACCGTGGCATGATAATTACGGAAAAACATCGAAAAGGTCATTTATCGCTTCTCCCCAGTCGGGCGCTTCGGCTGGGATTTCCTCGTGCAACGAAAGCTTGATTGCACCGTCACGCCGACGTTTCACGGCGATATAGTGCGAGATCAAATCCGGTAAACGCGATCGTTGTCTCACAGAAAGGAGCGAGTCAGATCCATTATAGCCGACAAAGATATGTCTGGAATAGCCCACATAAGAGCTATTACGGCGAAACCAATGTCACAATAAATGATAATGAACAACTGCAAACGACGTTGCTGCGCATTAGGTGGGTTGTTCATCATACGGGCGCGTATCCGCGCCCGTCCAATAGTCTATCACATATCCCTTGCCGCATATGATGCCTGCTGGCGTTATTCGCATACCGAAAACCGAAGGCGTGTACCTGATTACAGCCCTTTGCGGTGATTGGTTTGCGTGACGCTGACCGGGCAGGGTGCGATACTGGCAACAGGGTTGCCTGCGCTTCTCTTGCGTCATCAATGGTCTGGAGGTCTCATGGTACGGATTCTCGTGCATACGGGGAAAGGCGGTGTCGGCAAGACGACCGTCGCGGCCGCGACCGCGCTTCGATGCGCCGCGCGCGGCCAGCGCACGATCATTCTCAGCACGGATGCCGCTCATTCACTCGGCGATGCACTTGACATCCGCTTGGAGGCCGAACCGATCCCTGTCGCGCCGAACCTCTGGGCGCAGGAAGTCAATGCGCTGCACGAGATGGAGCGCAACTGGGGTCGCGTGCAGCAATACCTGACGGATTTACTTGCCTGGCAAGGATTTGAGGGGCTGACGAATGAGGAATTGACCGTCATGCCCGGTACCGAGGAACTGTTCGCACTCCTGCGTATCAAGGGGCACGCCGAGAGTGGCGCCTATGATACAGTGATCGTGGATGCCGCCCCGACGGGCGAAACGCTCAAATTGCTCAGTCTGCCGGACGTCATGAGTTGGTGGATGCAGCGGCTCTTCCCGACTGTGCGACGGATGGCGAAGATGATGCGGCCGGTCGTCAAGCGCGTGACGTCAATGCCCGTCGCGGGGGATGAACTCTTCGATACCGTGGACACGATGATTGCGCGCCTCACCGCCGTCCGCGATCTGCTCACAAACCCGGCGATTACCTCGGTGCGTGTCGTTGTCAACCTCGAACGGATGGTGATCCGCGAGGCGCAACGGTCGCTTACCTATCTCAGCCTCTTCAACTACCTCGTGGACGGCGTGATTATCAATCGCGTCCTCCCGGCCGGTGGGGAAGGGAGCCTTTATGCGTCTCTTCGTGAGACGCAGGCGAAGTATCAGCGAGTCATTGATGAGTCCTTCGGGCCGCTTCCCCGCTTTTCCGTGCCCTATTTCACCGAGGAAATTGTCGGTATGCCGCTCCTTGCCCGCGTGGCAGATGAACTCTACGGCGATCGCGACCCGGCCGCATTCTTCTATCGTGGGCAGCCGCAGCGCATCGAGCGCGAAGGAAACGACGTCATCCTTGTCCTCGAGTTGCCTTTTATGGAAGATGAGCGCGTGGATCTCCATCAGCGTGGCGACGAACTGGATATCCAGGTCGGCTGGCACAAACAGCATGTCATGCTCCCTGATATGCTGACACGGCGCACGGTCGCTGGCGCGAAAGTGCGGGATAATGCCCTTCACATCCGCTTTATTAATGAGGAAGATGTCAAGCAAAGTCCATTATAACGACAATGGTTATCGGTCTCTGTCAACCATGAATGTTGACAGCATGTGTCGTACGAACAGTCGTCATGCTCGCTGACCAGATGAACAACGTCTCTCTGTACGGACATGCTGTAGTAGGCGAGGCGAACCGATGGACGAAAGAGACGTGCTTTTCGACGGAGGAATCTATCTTCCCACGCTCGATCTTTGGCTCGATGCACATCGGCCACAGGCGCGTGCGGTCGTCTCGCACGGTCACGCGGATCATATCGAATCGCATGGTCACGTCATCGCAACCCCGGAGACCGCTCGCATCCTCCAGCACCGGGTGCAGTCATTTACTGGCACGGTGACGCCGCTACCATATGGCGAATCGCTCGATCTTCCCGGCCCGATCCCGGCTCAACTGACTCTTTACCCGGCGGGCCATTGCCTCGGCTCGGCACAGGTGCTCATCGAGACGCGCGATATTCGCATCTGCTACACCGGCGACATGAAACTGCGTCCGAATGCCGCAGCGGAAACGGGCGTCATCGTGCCCTGCGATGTGCTGATTATCGAATGCACCTTCGGCGACCCGCGCTATCTCTTCCCGCCCGATGCGGAGACCTATGCCGCGCTCCAAGCAGAAATCGAGGCGGCCTACGCGGTGGGGGAAGTTCCGGTCGTCCTCGGCTACGCGCTCGGCAAGGCACAGGAGGCGCTGCATATGCTCACCGGCTGGGGGTATCCCGTCATGTGCCACGGCGCAGTGCACACTATCTGCCAGATATACGAGGAGTGCGGCGTCCGCTTTCCCGGCCCGTACACGCGGTACGTACGCGGTGAAGTAGCAGACAATGTCCTGCTCTGCCCGCCCTCGGTGCGCAAGCACGCGATGCTCCGCGCCCTCGATCCGGTCCGCACGATCCTGCTCACCGGCTGGGCATTGCACTCCGGTGCGCGGAATATCTACAAGGATGTTGGTCGCGTCCTGCCTCTCTCCGACCACGCGGGATACGACGATCTTCTCCGGTACGTCGCGGAAAGCGGCGCGAAAACGATCTACACCGTCCATGGTGGCACGAAATTCGCCACGGATCTCCGCGAGCGCGGCTACGACGCCCACTTCCTCGCCGACATGTAGGGAAGAAGTTTTGAACCGCCAAGACGCCAAAGGCGCCAAGAGAATGAAAATTAAAGAGGAAGGGGACTCCGTCCGAGTTTTGCTTCTCTCTGTGTCTCCTCTTGGCGTCTTGGCGGTTCGTGATCCGGGTCCGAGAGGAGGCGAGTCATGCCGGTGACGTTTGCGCAGGCGGGGCCGTCGGTACCGTTCGAGACGCTGGCAGAGGTGGCGGAGCGAGTACGCGGGACGACGAAGAAACTGGAGAAAATGGCTCTGCTCGCGGGCTACTTGACGACGCTGGGCGATAATGACCTCGCCATCGCGGCGCGCTACATCGCGGGGCAGATCTTCCCGCAACACGATATGCGCGTCCTGCAGGTTGGCGGCGCGGCGATTGTCCAGATGCTCGTCATGCTCTCCGGGCGGACGCGGGAGGAGATCGCGCCGCTTTCCGTCCGCCTCGGCGAACTGGGTGAGGTTGCTCGCGAAATCCTCCCTGGTCATCTCCCAGAGGAATCGGCATTGACGCTCGCGGTGGTCGAGGAGGCGGTGGAAGAACTTGCCGTGACGCCCGGCACAAAGGCAAAAACGACTCTCCTCACCGATCTCGTGCGCCGCGCGACGCCGCTCACGGCGACGTATCTCGTCAAACTCGTTTCCGGCGATCTCCGCATCGGTCTGAAGCAGGGATTGGTGGAGGACGCATTGGCGCGCGGTTTCGGTCGGCCTCTTGCGGCGGTCAGCCATGCCGCAATGCTGCTCGGTGATCTCGGCGAAGTCGCCGTCCTCGCACGGGCGGGCACGCTCGATCGTGCCGAATTGCGGCTCTTCCATCCGCTGGGCGCGATGCTCGCCACGCCCGCCGCCTCACCGGCGGAGGCGCTGGCGAACCTCCCCGAAGGGTGGGCGCTCGTCGAAGATAAGTTCGACGGTATCCGCGCGCAGGTGCATCGCGACGGCGAGCGGCTCGCCATCTATTCCCGCACGTTGGACGAGATCACGCACCGTTTCCCGGAGTTGCACGCGCCACTCCTTGCCCTGCCCGCCCCCTTCGTCCTCGATGGCGAGATCATCGGCGAGTGGGAGGGGAGGGCGCTGCCGTTCACCCAGTTCCAGCAACGGCTCGGCCGCAAAGCGGTTACCGAGGCGGTGCGACGCGATATTCCCGCCGTCCTCGTCGCCTTTGATCTCCTCTATCGAGACGGCGATCTGCTCTTCGCCCGCCCGCTCACCGAACGCCGCACCCTGCTCGCCAATTTGCTCAGACAAGACGACATATCCCTAAAAGATGAGTGGGGTGATAAGCAGCCATCTGAGACTGCTGATGAATCGGCTCCCCCTTCCCCGATGGGGAAGGGGATTGGGGGGTTAGCGCCGCTTCCCGTCCGCCTCTCGCGCGCCCAGCGCGTGACGACACCGGAAGAGATAGAGACGCTCTTCGCGGCGTCGCGGGCGCGCGGCAACGAGGGGTTGATGGTCAAATTGCCGCATTCCGCCTATACGCCGGGGCGACGCGGCGCGGAATGGCGCAAGGTGAAGCGGGCGCTCGCCAGCCTCGATGTCGTCGTGACAGCGGTCGAATGGGGGCACGGCAAACGGCGGCACGTCCTCTCCGATTATACCTTCGCCGTCCGCGCCTCACAGAGCGACCCGACCCTCCTGAATATCGGCAAGGCATACAGCGGCCTGACCGATGCCGAGATCGCTACACTAACCGAGTGGTTCCTCGCCCATACCCGCGCGGACTACGGCCGCGTCCGTACCGTCGAACCGGCGATTATCCTCGAAGTGACTTTCGACGCCGTGCAGGAGAGCAAGCGGCACAAGAGCGGCTACGCACTCCGCTTCCCGCGCATCCTCCGCGTGCGGGACGATAAACCGCTCGATGAGATTGATACTCTCGCCAGCGTCCGCGCCCTCGCCGTGCAATAAGCGATATGACTGCCAAGCAGACGCATCGTGCCGTATACTCATCGAAGAGCAGCGAGTAATGAGGATAGGATTTACGCAGTTGGCTGCATTCTTTTGGTGGTAGCAGGCTTTCCAGCCTACCTCTCAGGGCGGGATGGCAGGTTGGAAAGCCTGCTACCACCGGATTTTCCCGCCGAATTGCGTAACTCCTGGAGGGATAGGAAACGGTACCTCGTTACTCGCTACTCGTTACTTATGGATAGACGGAGGTGCATGATGGCAGCGGGTACGACGGGGCAATCTCAGGATTGGGATGCGATCTTCGCGGCGGTGGACGCGCGGCAGGATGCCTTTCTCGCGCGGCTGCGGGAGATCATCCGGGTAGACAATACGATCCCACCCGGACGCAATTACGATACATTGGTGGACCTGATCGCACCGCAGTTCGAAGCGGCGGGGCTAACGACGGAGCGCGTCGTCATCCCGACGGAACTGATTGATGCGATTCCGCTGCCGCTCGCAGGCGAGCGCGTCAATCTCGTCGCCACACGCAAAACGGGCAAACCGCCGCTGACGATCTACGCGCATATGGATACCGTACCCGTCGAGGAGCACTGGGACTACGACCCCTTCGGCGCTGAGATACACGACGGGCGCATCTACGGGCGCGGCGTCGCGGATATGAAGGGCACGATCGCCTCGCTGCTGACCGCCCTCGACGTGATCCGCGATCTGGGCTTGAAACCCGTCTGGGACCTCACCGCCTGCATCTGCACGGACGAGGAAATCGGCGTCTACCCCGGTATCTGGCATCTCGCCAAACTCGGCTACGTCCATGCCCCCGTGCTCTGCATGGAAGGATCGCAGGACCCGGTTCTGCGCCTCGGCTCCAATGGCTCCGTGGACGTGACGATCACCGTCACCGGCGAGTCGTGCCACTCCGGGGCGAACTACAACGGCATCAACGCGATCGAGGAGGCAGTGCCGATCATGGTCGAACTGCTCGCCCTCAAGCGCACGGTGGAGGCGCGACGGTCCGCCTTACCGCTCGCCCCCGCGCCGAATGCCCCCGATCATCTCCGCCCGATGTTCAACCTCGACATCATCCACGCGGGCGTCAAATCCAACGTCGTCCCCGCGACCTGCACGCTCGTCGTCAATCGCCGCTTCATCCCGGAGGAGCGCTTCGAGGATGTCGAGAACGAGATCCGCGCGGCGGTCGAGCGCGGGCAGGAGCGGAGCCGGGCAAAGGCGGTGGAAGTCTCGTTTATGAAGGCCTATCCCGCCTACTACCAGAGCGCCGATCACCCCCTCGCCAACAAACTCGTCGCGATCATGAAGCGTATTCACGGTTATACCGATGCCGATTTTCACCGCACCGGCAGTGGCGGCTCGACCGACATGGCGAATGTCGCGGAGACAATCGGCACCGACCAGATCGCTACCGTTGGCCTGGGGCGGCAGCGCGAGAGTCGCGCCCACGGCGCGAACGAGAGCGTCCGCCTCTCCGACGCCCTCGCGCATATCAAGGAACTCATCTACCTCTTCTGCGCCCCGGAAGAGGGAAAGGGCTAAGGACTAAGGACTGAGGACTAAGTATCTTGCTCTCGGCGCTCGGCGCTTGTTTCGTAACGTTTGTCATTGCCTGCTCTCGCCCATGCAGACCGACGCCGACGCATCCCGCTTAGTCCTCAGTCCTTAGCCCTTAGTCCTTCTCCTAGAGCCAGCCCTTCTGTTCGGCGATGCGCGCTGCTTCGGTGCTGTTGTGCGCTTCCAACTTCTGGATCGCTGCGGAGAGGTAATTGCGTACCGTGCCTTCGGAGAGGTTGATGGCGCGGGCAACCTCGGCGATGCTCAATCCCGTCGCGGCGACGCGCAAGACCTCGCGCTCGCGCGCCGTGAGCGGGTTATTCCCCTCACTGAGCGCGGCGGCGGCGAGGGCGGGATCAACGACTCGCTCGCCCGCCATCGCCCGCCGGATCGCCGTCGCCAGTTGGGTCGCGGGAGCATCCTTGACGAGAAAGCCGACGACGCTGCTCTCCATCGCCCGGCGCAGGTAGCCGGGTCGTCCGAAAGTCGTTAGGATCAGGACGCGGCAGGTCGGCAAGTGCTCGTGGAGTGCGGCGGCAGCGGTCAGCCCGTCGCCGCCTGGCATCTCGATGTCGAGGAGCGCCACATCCGGTTGGGTGGCGAGCGCGAGTGGTACCACCGCATCGCCGCGCGCCGCCTCGGCGACGATCTCGATGTCGCCCTCGAGTGTCAGCAACGCCGCCAGCGCGCCCCGTACCATTGCCTGATCCTCCGCCAGCAGCACGCGAATCATAACGGAGTACCGAGTAATGAGTAGTGGGTAACGAGTAGCGCGTGCTGTCTGCCGCGTGCTACCTGCATACCTTCGATCATCGGTTGCCTTCTTGTCAGCACGCAGCACTCAAAACTTCGTCGTTGACGGGCAAAGAGACGAAGAGCCGGAAGCCGCCGCCCGCACATGGCCCTGCGTCGCAATAACCGCCATGGGCAGCAGCACGTTCCGCGAGTCCGGCGAGTCCACTGCCACCATTGCCCGCGCCAATAGTCTGTGCCAACGCGGCACAGGTACCATCATCATGTATTTCGACGTTGATTGTGCGCTCCGTACGCGTCATACGGATCAGACAATGATGAGCATTGCTATGTCGAATGATATTGGTCACACCCTCGCGCACCGTCCACGCCAGGATAGCATCAGCAGCAGTTGGCAGTGCATTCATTTCGCTTCCGCCGACTGCCGACTGCCGACTGCCGACTCCGTCGTCCACGTCGCAGGCGATACCTGCCGCCGCGAGCATCATCCGCGCGCCCGGTAATTCAGTCGCCAGCGTCGGCTGGCGATAGCCGGCGACGACCTCGCGCACCTCGCGCAACGCCTCCCGCGCGACGCTCTCCACGTCCCGTATCTCTCCCGTGGCCCGCTCCGCATCCACGCGCTGCAACCGGCCCGCCAACTCGCTCTTCAGAACGATCAACGAGAGACTGTGGCCGAGCAGATCGTGCAGGTCGCGCGCGAAGCGGAGCCGTTCCTCGGCGACTGCCTCCGCCGCTGCGAGGCGACCGATCTCTTGCCGCGCAGCGCGTAGTTCCTGGATGGTGGTCAGCATCCCGGAGACACCGATCATGCAGGTCGACACAGCCAGGATCGTTGACACCGAGGGATTGATAGCAGACCACCCAAGCGTCGCAGCGGTCACGCCGAGCGTGGGGAGGGTTACGCCGGGGATGATCACCGCCGCGACGCGCGCGGGGAGTTTCATACCCGCCACGGAATTCGCGTACAGCACGAACCACAGCCATGTACTGCCGTAGGCGAGAGTCAGGAACAGCACATCCCCCGTGATCACCACAAGCAATAGCACATGGGTGCGCACCTCTGCCGCGGAAAGCCGTGCCACACGGAACGGTTCACGCAGCATCAACGAGAGGTAGATGCTCACGAAGATCACCATCCCGGCCAGAGCGACGAATAGTCGTCCCGGCGAGAGGTGCGTCCGCGATAACTCGCGGAGAGGAAAGATGAGGAAGAGGAGCACGCCGACCGTCATGAATATCCAAAATGCGGATGGGACGGCACGGTCGAGTCTGGTCGGCCATTTGTCTCTCGCCGGTTCGATCCGCTTCGCATCTCCATTCATCTCGTCAACTCCTACGGACGCTACGGACGGTGTCGCTGTGCAGTATCAACGATCTGGATGTTGTCCGTCGTCGCCATTGATGCTCCCTTTCCCCGCATTGTAGCATCGTCCGATCCCAGACACAGGATGCGCGCGCTGTGGTCGCCCGCTGCCGCGCGGCGCATATGACAGATGTCATAGCCAAATCAGGATGTTCTTCACTTACCGCAATGCTGCCCCAGCCCTACAGTGGTGATAGGGCATTGATTCGGCTCTTGTATCACCGGAGGTCTTCCATGACTGGCTTCACCCGTTGGATTCTTCGCCACAAACTGATCGTCGCATTGTTCTGGCTCACCGTGACGGTCGTCGGTATCCTCACCGTCTCGCAGGCGAGCGGGGCGCTCTCCAAGCAGTTCTCCTCACCCGGTCAGGAGTCGTCCATCACGAACGACACGATTCTGCGCACCTACGGCATCGGCACGCCGCCGGTCGTGCTCGTCGTCACCCTCCCGGACGGCACGACGGTGGACTCACCCGGCATCGCGGGCCAACTGACCGGCGCGCTCGCCACCGTCTCCGCGGCGGTACCGGGTGCGCATATCGTCTCCTATCCGTCCACTGGCGACCGTGCGTTCGTCTCGCAGGATGGGCGGACGACGTTCGCGCTCGTTGATACCTCCACCAGCCCCGTCGGCTTCGCGGACGGGACGCAGGGGTTGCATGATGTACAGGCGGCGGTGCGGGATGTCCGTGTCGCGGGCGCGCCCTTCCATGTTACCGGCACGACGGCGCTCAGTAGTGCCAGCGCGGCAAGTGGCGGCGGCAGCGTCCTCACCGAAGCCACTATCGGCGGGTTGGGCGCGCTGATTATCCTCGCCATTGTCTTCGGCTCCTTCCTTGCTCTCGTCCCGCTCCTGATGGCCGTCCCGGCGATCATGACTACCTTCCTGCTCGTCTGGGGCGTCACGACCATCACCGATATCTCCTTTATCGTCGAATTCCTGATCGGCCTCGGCGTCGCGATTGACTACTCACTGCTCGTCGTTGTCCGCTGGCGCGAGGAGCGGGCGGTGGGACGCACCAACGCGGATGCCGTCCAGTGTGCGATGGAGACGGCGGGCGCGGCGGTCATTCACAGCGGCTCGACGGTCGCGGTCGGGCTGCTTGCCCTTGTCGTCCTGCCGATTCCCTTCCTGCGCAGCGTTGGCATCGGTGGGATGCTGATTCCGCTCGTCAGTGTCGTCGTCGCGATCACGCTCCTGCCGGTCGTCCTCGCTACCGTCGGGCCGTGGCTGGACTGGCCGCGCAACCGCCGCGAGGCGCATGTCAGCCATGCCTGGACCGCGTGGGCGCGTATCGTCATCCGGCGGCGCTGGATCGCCGCGGGCGCGGCCCTGCTCATTCTCGGCGCGCTGCTCGTTTCCGCCGTCACCCTCAACCCCGGTGACCCGCAAGCGAACGCCCTTGCCCAGACCGGCGACGCGCGGGACGGCCTCGTCGCCCTCCAGAACGCGGGGATCGGCGCGGGCGCGCTCACCCCGATCTATGCCCTCGCGTCACCGGCGGATGCCGACGCGATCACGGCGCGCCTCGGTCAGGTCTCTGGCGTGCGGACAGCGATTGCCCCCAATGACGCCGCGTGGCGGCGTGACGGCTCGGCGCTGATCACCGTCATCCCGACGGCGGACGCCAACTCCGGCGCGGGCCGCACGATCCTCAATAACGTCAAGCAAGCCGCGCATACCGGGTCGCAGCAGGCGCGCATCGGTGGCGATGGCGCCGCGAACGCCGATTTCGTCGCCGCCGTCTACGGCAACTTCCCGCTGATGATCGTCTTGATCGCGATCTTCACCTTCCTGTTGCTGGCGCGGGCCTTCCGCTCGCTGCTACTGCCGCTCAAGGCGGTACTCCTCAATGTCCTCTCCGTCGGCGGCGCGTGGGGCATCCTGTCGCTCATCTGGCAGCACGGCTATGGCTCCAAACTGATTGGTGGCGTCACCGCGACGGGTTCGATTACGGCGTGGGTGCCGCTGATGGTCTTCGCCTTCCTCTTCGGCCTCTCGATGGACTACGAAGTCTTCATCATCGCCCGGATGCGCGAGGAGTACGACCGGACGGGTTCGACGGACGTGGCAGTGGTCGAGGGAATCGGCCGGACGGGGCGGCTCGTCACCTGCGCGGCGCTGATCCTTACCCTCGCCTTCGTCTCGATGGCCTCCGCCCCGGTGACGGAGATCAAGATGCTCGCGACGGGCCTGGCGGCAGGCATCCTCCTCGACGCGACGATCATCCGCGCGCTCCTCGTCCCCGCGCTTGTCTCCTTGATGGGCCGCTGGAACTGGTGGCTGCCGACGCTGCCCGCGCGGCTTCTGCGCCTCACGCCGTCGCACCCACGCCATGAGTCACTGCCTCTCGCGGCGACGCTCGTCCACGAAGAACCTCGATAGGTCAGTAGACAGTAGTCAGTAGACAGAAAACGTTTTTCTGTCTACTGACTACTGTCTACATCGCAAAGGAGCATTCGATGAACCGCACGACGACCCGATTGACACTGGACACGGAACTGAGCCGCCGCCATATCCTTGCGATGCTCGCGGCGGGTGCGGGAACGATTGCCCTCGCCGCCTGTGGCGGCAGTGGCACAACCGATACGCCGCCGGTTGCCACGCCTGCTTCCACAGCGCCGACCGCGACAAAGGCGCCGATCATCACCGCGCCCGCGCCCGGCGTCTCCACAGCCGCCGCGAATGGCAGCGTTACCGCCGGGCAAAATAGTCTGCCGACCTTGATGATCGAGGCGGTAGAGTACGGCTTCCACACCAATGGCAGCGTCCCCGCCGGGATGACGATGGCGCAGATGAAAAACCTCGGTCAGGAAGACCACCAGACGCAGTTCATGCGCCTCAACGACGGCGTGACACTTGCGCAGGTGCAGGCGGCATTCCAGATGGGCGAGCGCGCGACAGCAACCCTGGCGACATTGACGACGCTCGTCGGCGGGCCGGGCACGGCGTCGGCGGGCGGGACGAGCACGGCGATGATGAACCTCTCCGAAGGCCAGTATCTCCTCGCCTGTTTCATCCCCGGCCGCGATGGCATCCCGCACGCCGCCAAGGGGATGGTCCTGCCACTGACGGTGACGCCCGCGACCGCACCTGCCGCGCCCGCACCCACCACACAAGGCACGGTGATGATGAGGGAGTTCTCGTACATCCTCTCCACCAGTACACTCCCGGCAGGCAGGAGCATGCTGGCGGTCATCAACGAGGGCGCGCAGGCGCACGAATTCGGGTTGCTCCGCCTCGTACTGGGCAAGAGCGCCGCCGATGTGACCGGCTACTTCGCGGCGACGCCCACCGGCCCGCCGCCCTTCGCCTCTGCCGGGGGGCTGACCGCCCTCAGCCCCAGAGAGCGCGGCATCGCCGTCCTCGATCTCACGCCGGGCAGTTACGCGGCGGTCTGCTTCCTCCCCGATGCCGCGAGTGGCAAGGAACACCTTCAACTCGGCATGATCGCCGGCCTGACCGTCACCTAACGAGGACGAAGGGCAAAGGACTAAGGACTAAGTAAGGCTCGTTCCCCGCTTAGTCCTTAGTCCTTTGCCCTTCGTCCTTCCCCACGCGGGCGAACTTCTGGAGAGTGTGGCAGCCGTCTGGCACGAGGCCGGGGCGGACGCCCATCGTATACGTTACTTCGCCCACATAGAGGTCGCCGTGCGAATCCACGCAGATGTCGTGCGGGCCGACGAAGTTGCCCGGCGCGCAGCGATCCATCCCGCCCCAGCGCGCCAGCACCGTGCCTGCCGCATCGTAGACGCTGACCCGGCCCGGTCGCTCGTCCTCAATCGCTCCGAGGCGCGGTGACTGATCGCCGGGGCGGTGCAGCAGTTCGGCGACGTAGATTCGCCCGTCGCGGTCAATGGCGATGTTCGTCGGGCGCTGTACGTCGTGCCACTCTTCCAGATATTCCCCGTCCGGGCTGAAGAATTGGATGCGGTCGTTCTCCCGATCCGCGATCAGCACGCGGCCATCCGCCGCCACCGCGACACCGTGGACGAGGTTAAACTGCCCCGGTCCGACCCCCGGCGCGCCCCATGTCTTAATTAGTTGCCCATCGGCGCTGAAGTGGTGAACGCTCGCGTTGCCGTAGCCGTCGCTGACATAGAGATCGCCATTCGGCGCGATGGCGACATTGGTCGGGCGGTTGAAGGGCGGGCCGCCGCGTGTGATGCTCGCCAGCGAGCGACCATCGTAGCCGGTATCCGAGGCGACGCCCGGCGTGCCAATCGTCTGCAAGAGTTCGCCCTCGGGCGTGAACTTATAGATCACCTGCTTGCCCTCATCCACGCAGTAGACGGAGTCGTCCGGCGCGATCGTCAGGCCGTGCGTGCGCGGCGTGAAGAACCCCTCGCCCCAGGAAGTGACGAATGAGCCGTCCCGGTTGTAGATACTGACGCGCTCCTCCTGGCGCGTAATGATGAAGACGCGGTCGCGGGAATCGGTCGCTACACCCACCACATCGGCGTGGTGATAGCCCTCCGGCAACTGCTCCCATCCCTCGACCACCTCGTAGCGCAGATTCCCTGTCGTGGCTGTCATACTGTTTCTCCCTTCGCGATCTCCGTAATTGTCAGCGCCGGTACATCCTGTTCCCGTACGAGCGCGTTGAAGCGCGGCACGTCCCGACCAAAGACGGTGTCCAGCCGTTCCAATTGCTGGTCGAGCCGTTCCGATACCGACGCGAACACTTCGAACGACTGTTTGGTCGGCGCGCTGTCCGCGCCCGTCACGACGCCCAGCAGCGTACCAAGTTTGACATTGAGTTTGGAGGGCGCGGTCAGCGCATCGCGCGAGGATTTCCAGCGCGTCTGCACCAACTCCTCCTCGACGCTCGATAGCGCCTCCTTCAACTGCTTCGCCGCTTCAATAAGCGCTGAGTGCTGAGTGCTATCTGTCAGTCGTGCTGAGTTTTCTGCTGACTGCTGATTGCCGACTGCCGACTGCCCCATCGCCCGCTGTTCCCAACTATCCGCCTGGGCGCGCAGTGCGCGAATCTGCAGGATCGCGTCGTTCGTCTCCGAGAGTTTGTCCCGAATTTGCAGAGCGAGCGCGAACTGCGCGCGGAGGTCATCATCGCTCGCGACGACGCGTGGGTCCTTGCGGATGTCGAAGGGCTGGGTCGAAGACGCGTCCCCGACGGTGAGGCGTACCTGATACGTGCCGGGAGGCGCGAGTGGCCCCGTGACACCGCTGGAGCGATAGATCGCATTCTCGACATTGCGCGCGTCCGGGTAGCGCATGTTCCAAACGAAGCGATTGAGTCCCGCCTCCTTCGGCGCGGGCTTCTCCTCCGCTGCGCCACGGGTATTCTTGGGAGAGGACTGAGTCTCTTTGCTGCCCGCTGCCTGCTGCCCGCTATCTGCTTCCTTGCTCTTGAAGGTCTTGATCTCTTTTCCATCCTTGTCGAGGAAGGTGAGGGTCACGTCGCCCGCCGGTTTCTCGTGAAGATGGTAATAGATGACCGCGCCATCGGGTGGATTCTGCCCGGCGTCGAGCAGTTTCTGGCTCTTCTCGCCGTTCGGGCGGGTGATTTGTCGGAAGGTGTACGTCGTTGTGCCGACCGGCTGGTACGTTTTGCCCGGCCCGGCTGTGCCCTCGAAGCCGCGCAACGTCCGGTAGCGGATCGCCGGTCGCGGTGCGAAGAGATGCGCGTTCTCCGCCAGGACTTCCGGCGTCAGTGCGTAGAGCGGCGTCAGATCGTCGAGAATCCAGAAGGCGCGGCCATGCGTCGCGACAACCAAATCCTGATCCTTCACCACCAGATCATGGATCGGCACGACGGGCAGATTGAGCCGGAACGATTGCCAGTGCGCGCCGTCATCGAACGAGACGTACACTCCGGCTTCCGTGCCCGCGTACAAGAGGCCGCGCCGGTTCGGGTCCTCGCGAATGACACGGGTGAACTCGTCCTCCGGAATGCCCGCGACAACCTTCGTCCACGTCGCGCCGTAGTCATTCGTCTTGTAGAGATAGGGCGCGAAATCGTCGTGGCGATGGCGGTCCACCGCGACATAGGCCGTCCCCGCGTCGTGCGGCGATGCTTCGATGATGCTGACGAGCGACCACGTCGGCAGATCGGGTGGCGTCACGTTTTCCCAGTTTTTACCGCCATCGCGGGAGACGTGGATTAGCCCGTCGTCGGAGCCTGCCCAGAGGATGCCTTTTTGTACTGGCGATTCCGCGAAGGCGAAGATTGTGCAGTACCAGTCCATCCCGTTGCTGTCGGTGGTAATCGGCCCGCCGGACGGTTCCAATTTGGTCGGATCGTTGCGCGTCAGATCGGGCGAAATCAGTTCCCAACTCTGCCCCTCGTCCGTCGAGCGGTGGACGAACTGCGAGGTGATGTAGAGCGTATTTGCGTCGTGGGGAGAGATGAGGATGGGGAAGGTCCACTGGAAGCGGTACTTGACGTCCTTCGCGCCCCAGCCCGCCGTTTCTTCGGGCCAGGCGTGGATATTCTGTCGCTGGCCGGTGCGGTGGTCATAGCGGGTAATCATCCCGGCGAAGTTGCCCGCGAAGATGATGTTCGGATCGTCCGGCCGGACGGCGATGTAGCCACTCTCGCCGCCGCCAACCTCGTAGGTATCCACCTGGGTGATCGCGGCGAGGTTCGAGCGGCTCGGCACGCTGATCGTCGAGTTGTCCTGCTGCGCGCCGTAGAGGCGATAGGGCGTCTGACTGTCCGTCGTGACGTGGTAGAACTCCATCGTCGGTTGGTTGTAGATCGTCGTCCACGACTCGCCACCGTTGAAGGAGACCGTCGCGCCGCCATCATTGCCCTGAATAATCCGCTTCGGATTCTTCGGGTCAATCCAGAGGTCATGATAATCGCCGTGCGTGCCGGTCACCTGCGTGAAATTCCTGCCGCCATCGGTGGATTTCCAGGCATTGAGATTCATGATCCAGACCGCCTCCGCGTCCTGCGGATCGGCGAAGATGTGCATGTAGTACCACGGCCGCTGCCGCACCTCGCCGCCCTCGTTGACACGCTGCCACGTCTCGCCGTAGTCATCGGAGCGCACGACCGCGCCGTCCTTCGCCTCGATAATTGCCCAGACACGGCCCGCTTTGGCGGGCGAGGCGACAATGCCCATCCGGCCAAGCACGCCCTGTGGCAGCCCCTGCTTGCGGCTGATTTCCTCCCAGCTGTCACCGCCGTCGGTCGAGCGGAAGAGGCCGCTGCCCGGCCCGCCACTCACCAACTCGTGCGCGCGGTGAACGCCCTCCCAGAAGGCGACGTAGATGATGCGCGGATTCGTCGGATCGAGCGAGAGATCAACGACACCTGCTTCGGGGCTGCGGAACAAGACGTGCTCCCACGTCTTCCCGCCATCCTGCGAACGATAGACGCCGCGCTCCGGGTTCGGTCCATGCGCGTGCCCAAACGCGCCGACGTAGACGAGATCGGGGTTCGTCGGATGGACGCGGACCTTGCCAATGTTGCGCGTCTCCGTCAGCCCGCAGTGCTTCCATGTCCGCCCGCCGTCCGTGGATTTATAGACGCCGTCGCCGTGCGAGACATTGCTGCGGATCGTGGATTCGCCCATGCCGACATAGATGACATTCGGGTCGGACTCCGCGATGGCGAGCGCGCCGACGGAGGCGCGCTTGAAGTAGCCATCGGAGATGTTCCCCCAATATGTGCCGCCATCCTCGGTCTTCCAGATGCCGCCGCCCGTCGTGCCCATGTAGAAAGTGGCGAACTCGGTCGGGTGCCCGGCGACGGCGATCACTCGCCCGCCCCGGAACGGCCCGATTGGCCGCCATTCGAGCGCCCGCAACGCCGACGGCTCGACCCCCGTCATGAAGTTTTCGTCAGATGTTTCCGGCATCCCGCTACCTCCTCATCTCCTGTTTGAGCCGTCGCCCGCAGGTAACTGCATCGGCTCGTGCCTCATCATAGCCTTTAAAACCACCAAGGCACCAAGAACACAAAGAATACGAAGAAGAATCAAGACCTCCTTGATGTTCCTGGTGTTCTTGCGGGCGCCCTCTGGGCAGGTTGGTGGTTCATCTTTCCGTCAATCACTCAGCAAGCAGTTGCTCGCGCAGGTATGCATTCAGGAAGCGACCGGTTGGGTCCATTCGCGCGCGGACGGTATGAAATTGGTCCCACAGCGGGTAGAGATCACGAAGGTCACGCCCGCTGTGCCAATGCATTTTGCCCCAATGCGGCCGCCCGTGGTAGTTGCGGAAGATCGCTTCCGCGTCGGTGAAGAAGGGATGGTGCGGCAGCGTCGCGTCCTGATGGATTGAGATCGTCACCGTTTCCCGACCGTAGGCGGGGCTGAGCGGGATATCGTCCGCGTGCAGCGTGCGATACTCGCCCGGCCATGTCACATCCGGGTGCTTTTCCCGCATTAACTGCCGGCTTTCGCGCAGGCAGTCGGGACCATGCGCTGCTGGCACGGCGAACTCCATCTCATTGAACCGGATGTTCCGTTCGGATGGCAGAATCCGGTAACTCCAGTCAACGCGGTCTGGATGGACATAGCGCGCCAGCCGCCCCTGCACATCCGGCTCCGCTTCCGGCTGCTCCCACTGCTCGGCATCCGTGGGGTGCAATGCCTTCATCGCGCAGGCATCGTCGCCGGGGCTCCAGAAGAACTCGAAGTGCCGCGTGGCGGCGATCAGCGTGGCCAGATCCGCCATGCATTCGTCGAAGGAGGCGATCCAGGTATGCTCGTGCAGCCGATAGGCGGGCAGGAGACGCAGCGTAACCCGCGTGATGATGCCGAGCATGCCGAGCGAGACGCGCGCGGCGGCGAAAATCTCCGGCTCCCGCTCCGCCGAGCAGTCGAGATAGTCTCCGGAGGCGGTCAGGAGGCGCAGGCCGACCACTTGCGTAGCGATGCTGCCGAGCGTCGGCCCCGTCCCATGCGTCCCGGTGCCGATCGCACCCGCGAGCGATTGGCGGTCAATATCGCCCATCGTCTCCATCGCCATATCGACGGCGAGTAGGGGGGCGCCGATCTGATGAATCTTTGTGCCCGCCCAGATTGTCGCCTGCATCGCCGCCGGTTCAGTCTCCACGACGCCCTGCATGCCATCCAGCGAGAGCAATACGCCATTGCTCGCGCACAGCGGCACGAATGAATGCCCGCTACCCGCCACGCGCATCTCCCATCCCGTATGCTCCGCTTCCCGGAAGAGCGCCACAAGCGCGGCCTCGCTCTCCGGCATCGCGAGGCGCGCGGGCACGCACGTCACGCCGCCCGCCCAGTTCGTCCACTCCGCGTTTTCAGACATATCCCAATAGTCCCTTTGCCATGCTACTGACGCTCTCTATCGGCATAGATCCGCCACGAGCAGTGTACCAGCATCCACGCGCCGGAAAATCCGACCGAGGCGGAAAGCGCACCGCCGACGTGAGCCGTGCCGCCGAGAGGATCAGGCAATGAAAGGGGAAAGTGGGCGCACTATCGGGGGACTAAAGAGAAAATATGGTCACCCATCACATTTTAGACCACCGCCCCGTTATTATTCATGAATGGCGTTCGCGGTTGGTAAGGAGGAAACGGCACGGCGCGGTGAGCAACGACACACGACGATCACCCGCGACGCTGACGACACACAGAACGCATAGTGTCCCGGTTCCGAAATCCCGCGCCGCGCCTGACACGCGCACCCATGCGTCCCACGTTCTCGACGCTCCGTGACGGTTCATTGAGACGGTGGTAGCGGGTCCCCACACTGTCCACTTCTTCTGCCCTGTCCCCCTTTTGTTTCGGTGGTGGCGCTCCTCCAGCGTCACCACCCTCCTTCATTTAAAGGGCAACGGACTGAGGGTTAATACGTCGTGAAGATTGATTTATGGAAGGAGGGGGCGAATCCGGCACAGTTGAACCGTGCCGGATATTACCGATGCACCGGGATTGGCGCGGGAGTGCCCGTGACGCTCGCCGGTACGGTCACGCCGCCGGGCCGGGACGATGGCGCGGGGATCGGTGCGCTGGGAGGGGGCAGCACGGGGGCAGGGCGGGGCGCGGGCGCCCCGCTCGGAGCATTCGGCGCGAAAAGGGGTAGGGGCTGGTACGGCCCATAGGGCAGAATGTCCGATTCGGTGAAGCCGAGCCAGTTCTGCAAGAGCGCCGCGTAGACCTCGCGGAAATCGTGCTGCACCGTCAGATTGCCGTTGTTCATGTTGGAGAGGCTCGGGGCGACGCCATAGACGCCACCCTTAATTGCGCCGCCCATCACAAACAGGGGCGCGGAACTGCCGTGATCCGTCCCGTGCGAGGCGTTCTCCGCCGGGCGGCGACCGAACTCCGAGAAGGTCATCAACGCGACGCTGTCCGCGTGGCCGTGCGCTGTAATGTCCTGCCAAAAGGCAGCGAGGCCGTCACCGAGCGTCTGCATCAGGCCGTCGTGCGTGCTCCGCTCATTGGAATGGGTATCGAACCCGCCCGTCGCGAGGTAGAGCACCCGCGCGCCGACGCCGCCCTGGATCAATTGCACGATCGTCTGCAATCCCGCCGCCAGTTGCGAATTCGGGTACGTTACCGCCGGGGTGTAGCCGCTCGCCGCCTTCGTGACGCCCGCCATCGCGTCCTGCGCGATCGTGTGGCTCGCGGTGACGAGTTTCTTGTACCGGTTCGCTGTGGGCGTCACCGTATCCATATAATCGAAGATCGCCGCGACCGCACCCGGATCAACCCGACCGACGGGGCGATAGGTGAAGCCGCTGAGCGCGCCGCCGAGGGAGATGTTCGTTGGCTGCATGCCGACCAGCGCCTGCGGCGTCGTCACGCCGAGCGAGGCGGCGACGAGCGCGGGATGGTTCGAGAGATGGTCGAGCGCGTGGCCGAGCCAGCCGAGCGAGCCGACGTTCTGATCGTCCGCCGTCATCCAGATCTCCGTCCCGCGGAAGTGCGAGAAGTTCGGTGTCGGGTACTCGACACCCTCGACGACCGCGAGGTTGCCCGTATCCCAGACCCCATGGAGGCCGCCAAGGTTTGGATGCAGGGCGAGACCGTCCGCGAGCGGCAGCACGGCGCTTGCCCGCTGGCCGATCGTCGGGCGCAATTGGGCATAGAGGGGGTCGGTAGAGGGGATGACGGTGTTCAGGCCGTCGTTGCCGCCGCCGAGTTGGAGAACGACGAGCGTGCGCGCCGTTGGGTCTGCCGGGACAGTATTGCGCACAGTGACAAGGTTCGGCGTCGTCGTTGGCGCGGCGCTTACCGTGCCCGTGAAGCCCCGGAAGAGCGGGATGCCCGTCGCCGTCAGCCCGATACCGAGGGCGCTGCCCGCGCCATATTTGAGGAACTGGCGGCGAGAGCCGACGAAAGGTTCGCGTTCATAGGTCATCGTCGCTACGCTCCTTCAGAAGTGCTGAGTATCGAGTGCTGAGTGCTGAGTATTATGGTCGCTGGCTACTGACTACCGGCTACTCCCACTTACCACGCCTGATAATCCGGGCCGGCGAGGACGACCTGCGCGACGGCGCGCTGCCCGTCCGTGCCGCTGCCGAGTGTCAGCAGTTTCGCCTGCACGTCGGGAGGGATGAGGATGCCGCCGAGTTGGTCCGTCAACTGGGTGAGGAAGGCGCTCGTCGCCTTCCCCGCGAAGATCGGTGAGGTCGCGATGAATTGCCCCGCGAGGTTGTAGCGCAGCAGTTGGTCGTCCGGGCTGATCCACGCGGTGCCGCTCGGCCAGCCACCGACATTGAGCGGTCGGAAGAGCGACATCCCCTGCGCGCTCAGGGCATTCGCCACCGTGTCGTCCGTCGCGCCAACGTCGAGGCCGCGCAGGATACCGAAGGTCCAGGCGGCGGGATTCTTCATATGGGCGGTCGTCGCGTTCGCGGGTGTGAAGGCATCACTCAGGAAGAGCGCGCGGAGCACGCTCTGAATCTCGCCGCCAGTCGCGTTCCAGGCGGCGATCAGCGGCGCGAGGTCGCTTGTGGCGGGTGCATCGCCGCAGAACCAGGTGAAGAGTTTCGTGCAGAGATGCGTCGCCGTCGCCGGATGCGCGGCAAGCATGTGCGAAAAATCGTCCAGACCAAAGGTGCCCGTCTGGCCGAGGAGGGTCTTTGTGCCGCTATCGAACCGGGTCGGGTCGAACGCGACGACACCATCGTAGGAGAGCGTCCAGCCGGTGCAGGCGCGCGCCGCCTCCCGCACGTCGGTCTCGGTGTAGTTGCCGAGGCCGATGCTGAAGAGTTCCATGGACTCGCGCGCCCAGTTCTCGTTCGGGTGCG
>JBPCPB010000181.1:0-5962 GCA_050999735.1 Thermomicrobiales bacterium
AGGGCGCGATCCGCTCCCACGCCGCATCCGTGATCTCCCCGCGTCCGACCATCGCCTTGCCCCCACTTCCGGTCTCGTTTCCCGTTCAGGCAAGGCTACCACCATTCGTCGGACACGCCCTAATCGCCACGACGCCGACGAGGAGGGGCGGCAGCCCGCCGCGACCGGGAAGGTTGGCGAGGGCGATATCGCTCACCCCGAAGAGGAAGCCGCTGATCGGAATCAGGATGCCGGGCCGGACAGTTCTGCCAATGCGCCCGATGAAGAGGCTGCCGATCAGTCCGCCAATCGCCTGCGCGCTCGCCAGCAGACCAAAGTCCTGTGGCCCGCCGCGCAGTATTTCCTTCACGAACGGCACGAGCATGACGGAGAAGAATCCCTCCCCAATCATCGCCGTACCCGTCGCCGCGAAGATCGCCGTGATCGTCGGATCGGCGCGCATCAGTCGCATGCCATCCCGCCATTCGCCCCACACCGCCGTCCACGCTCTGCCGGGCGGCGTTGCGCGCGGCTCCCGCTGGATCGCGGGGAGGATAATGCCGACGATCAACACGCCCGAAATCAGGAACGACGCGCTATCAATCCAGACGACGCTGGCGAGGCCGAACAGCCCGAAGAGCGCGCCGCCGAGCGCGGGTGCGGTCAGGCGTGTCAGGTTCTGACTGACCGAGTTGAGCGTGTTCGCGGCGATCAGATCGGATTCGCTGACGAGCAGCGGGATGATGGCATTCTTCGCAGGGGTGAAGAATTGGGCGATCAATGCCTGTGTGAAGGCGACGAGGTAGACGATCCAGAGCCAGTGGACGGAATGCACCGTCAGCAAGATAAGGATGAGGGCCGCGCGCAGCAGATCGGCAGCGATCATCGTTCGCCTGCGATCCCAACGATCCACGAAGACGCCGGCGACGGAGCCAAGCAGCACGCGCGGCAGGTTCGACGCCATGAACATCGCCCCCGTCGCCAGCGCGGAGCCGGTCAGATCGAAGATGTAGAACGGGAGCGCGATCAGCAGCACCCAGTCGCCGAAGACCGAGATCAGTTGCCCCACCCAGAGGAGCGCATAGTTCCGTTGCCGCAAGACCGCAAGCATCATCGCCTCCGTTGTGAGCCAGTTTTCCAATTACCAGGATGGAGAGACGCAACCGGGGGAGAACCGCAAAAGATGCATGCCGCCCAGGAGGCACCCGTGCAAAGGGCGCAAAGAGTAGAAGAAAAATATTCGCCTGTCAAACCGCCTTTCTGACATCCGGACGTGACTCAGCTCAGCACGCAGAAATCATGGTGGTGGCGGGCTTTAGCCTGCCACAGAGAGGCAGGCTCGAAAGCCTGCTACCACCAGGAAAAGCGCGCCAACTGCGTACGTCCTATCTTTTTCTCTCCGCGCCTTCGGTTCATTTGGTTTCTCTCCGGTTCATCTCGTGGAGGGCGGGGATGAAGAGCATGGCGACACCGACGGAAAGTTCGGCGAATATCAGGACGATGATTGTGCCTGTGAGACCGAAGGCTTCGACGGCGAAGCCACCGACCGCCAGTCCCATCGGTTGCGCGACAGACGCGATGGCGGAGAAGGTGCTGAAGACGCGCCCGCGCAGCGCCTGCGGGATGCGCTCGTGCCGGATCGTCACGAGAAGCGGATTTGTTGGCCCGGAGAAGATACTGCCGAGCGCGAGTGCGCCCGCAATGAGAGGCAGGGAAGTGGTGAAGATGAGGGTGATCCACGGCAGTGGCGTCACGAGAAACGCGGTGATCCAGAGCGCGCGCCGGGGCAGCCGGTGGCCGATTGCGCCGTAGAGTGCCGCACCGACCACCTGCCCCGCGCCGGTCGCCGCGACGATGATGCCGAGTTTCGCGGCGCTTCCGTAGGCCTGCCGCGCGAAGACAGGCAGAATCACGCCGAACAATGGGCTGCCGAGCATGTTACCGACCGCGACGCCAATGGCGAGCGCGAACAGCAAATGATCGCCGCGCAGGAAGCGCAGCCCCGCGATCAGTTCGTCGCGGTATTTGCCGCGCGCCGCATCCTTCATCCCGGACGCGACGCGCGGAATAAGCACGCCGACGATCACCGCCGACGCCGCGAACGAGGCCGCGTCCAGCCAGAGGACATTGCTCGTGCCGATGATGGCAATCAGCAACCCGGCGAGGGGCGGGCCGAGTAGCAGCGCGAGATATTGGACGCCCTCGAACGACGCGTTAACCCCTTCGAGTCGCCACTGGGCCAGCGTCGCCAATTCGGGTAGCATCGCGCGGCGAGCGGTCAGGCCGGGGATGGCGAGCAGGTTGCCGACGAAGACGAACGCGAGCAGTTGCCAGAAGGCGAGGCCGACGGTGTGGTAAAGGAGCGGTATGGAGGCGATGCCGATGCCGCTTACCACGTCCGCGATCACGCTCGCCCGTTTGTAGCCGAGGCGGTCCACCAATGTGCCGCCAAAAACCCCGACGATAAAGGCCGGGAGCGCGACGAAACCGCCAGTGATCCCCGTCTTCGCCGCGCTCCCCGTTGTCTGGAGGACGAACCACGGCAGCGCGATCAGCGTCAGCATGCTGCCGAGCAGGGAGATCACATTCGCAATCAGCAGCGCCGTGATCGGCGTGCGATTCGATGATGTGCGCGTCGTTGCTTCGATGGTTGCTGTCTGCATGGATACCGCTCCATCTTCCGTGCCGAAAATCGCATCGGCACGTATGGAGATTAACCGATCAGCGGCGCTTTGTCAATATTATTGAGAAAAGCATTGAGAAAATCAACTATCTCGTTGTTGAGTGCGATCAATTGTCACAGGTTGTGCAGCCCGATCCAGACGTTGGCGGCGATCAACGCGCACACAAAGAGGAAGAAGAATATGCCGAAGGCGAGCGAATGGAGGAGCAGCCCAACGAGCGCCGAGACGGCGATGACAAGCGTGAGGAGCGCCACGCAGACGGCGGTGAGCCGGACGAAGAGACGCCCCCGTCGCTTCTCGCGTTTCATGCTGGCGACGGCCTCGCGCACCGCGATCGCCGCCGGAGACGGCGCATCAACCGGCGTTGGCGCAGGCGGTGTGATGGCGGCACGGGTCGCCCGTTCGAGGAGGGCTTGCACGTCTCCGTACGACGGATCGAGGGCGGCGAGGCGTTGGAGCGGCGTAACCGCCTCCCATGGCCGGCCCGCGTCGAGCGCGCCCTTGCCCGCGCGATACCATTCGGCAACGAGTTGCGTGCGCGTCTTGCCGCAGGCATTGCAGAATTTATCTGTCACGCGCATTGCCGCGCCGCAGTTCGGGCACGGCTTGGTGAGCGGCGTGCCGCACTGAGTACAGAAGCGGTTGCCGCGCTCATTGTCGTGTCCGCACGCCGGGCAGAGCCAGCCGAGCACGAGGAGCGTGCCCTGACGCGGCAGCATCCGCGCGCGCGTCCGGCAATGCGCGCAGACGAATTCGTGGGGATGCTCCGGGTCCCGCGCGAGATCAGCGCTCCCGCAATGCGGGCAGATCAGTGGGGTTGCATGCAGCGCGGGCGCGGCGATACGCTCTTCCATCCGTGCAGTATACGCGACGTGGGATGGTATGCTTCGTTCACATTCCCATCATCCTTTCGTGCAAGCATCTATTATGCTATGCCGTTGGACGGTGACGATCGGTGATGCAGAGAGCAAGGAGCGACGATCATGCAGCAACGCCTGTCACGGCGACTGTTTCTCAGGGGGGTCGCGGCGAGCGCGGCGGGCGCCATCCTCGCGGCGTGCGGTGGTTCGAAGGCAACCGAGACGCCAAAGCCCGCCGCGACGAGCGGGGCATCCACCCCGGCGAGCGCCGCGAGCACGAACGGCACCGCCGTGCCGGTTGGTAGCCCGACCGTGCCGCCGAGCGCGCCCACGACAACCGCCGCCGTGACGGTCGCGCCGGGTGTCACCGCAACGAGCGGCGCCTCGACGCCCGCGATTGCGGCGAGCACGAACGGGACGGCCGCTCCAGTCGGCTCCGTGCTCGGATCGAGCCTCGCTGGCAAAGTGACGCTCTACACCTCGGCAGTGCAGACGGATGTGGACGGCCTCAAGGCGGCCTTCAATAAGAAATATCCGAATGTCGCCATGACGATCTATCGCGACGGCACGGAGAAAGTGATCGCCAAACTGCGCGCCGAGCAGGACGCGAAGAGCGTTGTCGCGGATGTTCTGCTGATCGCGGACGCGCCGACGATGGAGAATCTCAAGGCGGACAAATTCCTCCAACCGTATCAATCGCCCTTTGCCAGCGCATTCGACCAGCAGTTTGTGGACCCGGAGGGGTACTACACGGGCACAAAGATCATCAACAGCGGCATCGCGATCAATACGACCGCGAACCTGCCGCAGCCCGCGACGTGGAAAGACCTCCTGAAGTCCGACTACAAGGGCAAACTCGTCTCGCCCAGCCCGCAATATTCCGGTGCGGCGGCGCTCAACTACGCCGTTTTTCTTAACGCCACGGCGTACGGCACGGACTTCGTCAAGGGCTTGCGGACGAATGGCATGACCGTCGTGCAGGCGAACGGCGACGCGCTGAACAAGATCATCTCCGGCGAAGCGCCTGTCGGCATCGTGACAGACAACGGCGTGCGGGCGGCGAAGGCGAAGGGTTCGCCGATCGAAATGATCTATCCGACCGACGGCGCGATCCCGGTCACGGAGCCAATCGCGGTCGCCGCCGGGACGAAGAACCTCGACGCCGCGAAGGCGTTTGTGGACTTTGTCCTTTCGCCGGATGGTCAGGCGCTGATCGTCACCCAGAATTATATCCCGCTTCTGCTTGGTCTTGCGCCGCCCGCTGGTGTGCCCGGCAACATTAAGGAGTTCCCAGTGGACGCGGTGGCGGTCGCGAAGCAATTGCCGGACGCAAAGAAACAGTTCACCGACATCTTCGGGGCATAGCATGCCTCCACCGGAGATCGCGCCGGACCTCGTCGGCGTTGCCGCACATGAGGCTCAGCGACCGCGCAGTGATGTCTGGCGGGCGCGGGGGCGCGGCCTCGTACGCCCGGAATCCGCGCCTTATGCGCTGCTCGTCGCGGTAATCGCCTTTGTCGTGCTCTATCCGGCGTACCGACTCGTCTGGCGCTCGTTCCATGTCGGCGCGACAGCGGCCGTCACGTTCGTACCCTATCGTGACCTGATCACCAATGCGCTGACGCGCGTCGCATTTGCTCACTCGCTCGTCGTCGGCGTCTGTGCGACGGCCGCCGCCACCGTACTCGGCGTCGCGCTCGCGTGGCTGGTGACGCGGACGAATCTCCCGGCTGCCGCCGTATTCCGGCTCGTCTTCGCGCTGCCGTTTTATGTGCCGTCGTTCATCGGCGCGATTGCCTGGTTGCAAATTATCGGGCCGGTGGGCTATTTCAATCAGGCATACAAGCATTTCGCGAGGACGAGCGACCCGCTGATCCGGCCGTATGGCGCGGGCGGTGTGATTTTCCTGCTCGTCCTGCATCATTACCCGCTCGTCTATCTGCCGGTCGTCGCGGCGCTCGACCGTTTTCAGCCGGTGCTGGAAGACGCGGCGCGGGTGGCGGGCGCGTCGTCGCGCCGTGTCTTCCGCGATGTCAGCCTGCCGCTGCTCGCGCCCGCCGTGCTCGCGGGGACGTTCCTCGTCTTCGTCACTTGCATTGCGGACTTCGGCATCGCGGCGGTGATCGGCATTCCGGGGCGGTACTTCGTCCTGACGACGCGCATTTATCAGGTGGCGCTCGATTACGACACGCGCAACAACCTCGCCTTCGCCGCCGCGATGTCGCTGTTGCTCGTCGCCGTGGCGGGCGGCGCGCTCTTCGTGCAGCAACGGTTTCTGGCCCGGCGGCATTACACGATCACGGGCGCGCAGGGCCGGGCGGTAGATCGCCTGCCGCTCGGTCGGTGGCGTGTACCCGTGACGGCGCTCGCCGCCCTGTTCGCGGTCGGCGTACTGATCGCGCCGCTCGTCGCCATCGCCCTTTCCGCGCTGACGCGGGT
>JBPCPB010000185.1:0-22324 GCA_050999735.1 Thermomicrobiales bacterium
CCTACCGACGTGTGCGTCCCCGCGCCGGCGATGCCGACGAGTGACGCGCCACCCACGATCTTGCCGATCTGCTTCAACGCCCCGCGCCGCGAGGTGCCAGGGCGACCATCGCGCTGCTCGGAATCCGATGTCTGTCCCATGTCTTTCTCCTTCACCCGCTATCCCCGGTAAGGAGAGGTATCATAACACTGGACTTCGGAGAGAAAAACGACGCCTGTTCAAGTTCAGAGGAAGGGGACCAATCGCAGTATCTCGCCGAGCGCACAGCCGCGCCCGGTCGCGCGGGTGGTGGCTCCGGCAGCATCGCTTCCACCCACGTTGTCCACGGGCCTTGGTCACCGTCACGGTCTATGGGCAGGAGGCGAGCGTCGCGGTTGGTACCGGCGTCGGGGGATGCTCCGTCGCGTACGAACCGGGATTGTTCTGTCCGGGATACGCGGTGGCCGTCAAGGATGCGAGGCGGCCCGCTTGGGCGGTGAGCGCTGGCATGGGGGGGCATGGCACCGGTGCAACGGGTGTGGCGACGCGATCCGTGGCGTCACTGCGCGCCATGATGGTTGCCGTCGGCACAGGCGGTGGCGTCCCTGTTGCCGTCCGCACAGCGGGCGGTGTCGCCGTCGCGCGATCCGCGTAGGGCGGGATGGCGCCGAGCGATGACGTGATGGTTGGGGTCGGCTGCATCGCTCCCTGCTGCGGCGTGAGTGCGCCGATGATGCCGATCGCGGCAGTGATGAGGAACACCGCGAGGATGGTGCGGAGAATGAGCCGTCGCTTGTGGCTTTCCATGTGCTTCCTGCCTGTGTCAATCGATCGATGCGTCGGGTGCGGTCGTGGGAGCCTCTACACTATCGCACGTCGGCAAGGGAGGCGGGGTCATCGTGAGCGCCGTGCTTCCCGCTGGCGACGAGGAGCGCGCTTCTCACCGCCTGGTGTCAACAGGGCAATCGGCCCTCGTGCGTCCGAGAAACCCCATTAGGTGCCGCTCATCGCTGTTTTGTCGCTCTCCTGGTTGCGCCGGGTGCGTTTTGGGGTGCAGACCACCGGCGCTTCGTCTGCCGCACGACCGCCCGGCCCAGAGGTATCACCCCGATCACTTCTCCGCGCTTGCGCCCGCGCCACGATCGCGGATAATCCCCCGGAGTGCGGTCCCCGCTCGCGTCGGAGGTTGCCCGTGGCACTGCGATGGCTCCGTGTCCTATGGCTCGCCCTCTCCTGGCTGCTCGTCGCGTGCGCGGGGACGGGCGGCAATCCCGCCGCCGTGCTCACCGTCACACCCCCACCCGCCCTCACTCCCCCGCCGCCGACTGTCGCGTCGGCCGCCATGCCCGCGATGCTCCCGACCCCCGACCCCGTGACGGGCCTCGTCGCCGAGCAGTTCGACGGCTGGCGGTATGCGGCGGGCGTGGCGGAGGGGGCGGTGTTCGTCTCGGTGGCCTACGATGTCGCTTCGGCACAGGGGATCGCGGCCTTCGATGCGGCGAACCGCACCCTCGCGACACAGGTACAAGGAGCGGTGCCGGTGCAGGTCGTCTTCCGCCGTCCCCTGAGCGCGGACGCGGTGGCGGCGATCGTGGGGGCAACGGGGATCGCGGTGACGGGGTATATCGCTCGCGCGGTGGACGACCAGGGGCTGCGCGTGACGATGATGGGACCGGGGATGCCGCCGGGGGTGGGGGGCACGCCGATACCGACGGTCGCGCCCACCCCGACGCGCCCCGACCGGACGCCCGCGTCGGCGAACCCCCGGGCCGGATTCAAGGGGTACGTCACGCTCGACGCGACTGCCGATGCCGGCCAGCTGGCGCAGCTGCTCGCGGACGCGCGCGTCTTCACGACGGACGTGACGGAGGCGGTAGCGACGGCGCGGGGCCGTGCCGCCCTGATCGCCAGCGACCCGTCCCGCGCGGCGCTGCCGGTGCGCCATGCGCCGTCCGCCGGGCTGTACTGGTGGCTGGAGGAGCGTGGCATCGCGCCGATGTCGTAGCATGCAACGCGCGGCTGAACAGCCAAGCGTGACCCGCCCCTCCGAACTACATGTGGTCCCGAGCACCCCGGCACCGTCGATGCCCGCTGTCGCTCCATCGCTCCCCTCGCCGCTGCAGCGTCCTGAATGCCTCTGAAGATTCGTTCGCAACGAACGCGAAAACCTTCGCCGGTCACCGTGTTTCGTCGCAAGCGGATGCGTGCCTTCTCCGGTTCTCATAATCGACTTCGCGTGGTGAAAATCGTGGCTTGCGTTTCGCCCCCTCAACCTGCTAGCATCAAATCACTGGACAGACGATCTCTTCTGCGTAGTAGAATGGCGCGATGACGACGAAACACCCACCTGCGACAGCGGCACAACTCGCAAACTTCACTTCACGAAAGGTGACGGGGATCGCCGATACCCTTCATGACGCGGTTCCTGACGCCCTTCCCGCGTGGATGGCGCGCTACCTCACCTTCGCCGTCGTCGGCGTCCGCTCCCCCGCCGTCGCCGCGAAGATCGCCCTCCACCTCGACCGCTTCAGCCACTTCTTTACGGAGAGTTATGGGCACGACCGGATCAGCACGCTGCTCAAACGGGACGTCCTCGCCTGGCAGCGGGAGCTCAAGGAGCAGGGCTTCGCGCCGGCGACGACCAACAACCACCTTGCTTCGCTCTCCGGCTTCACCACCTGGGTCCATGCCCAATCCCCACGCCTCTTCCCGGTCGGTGATCCCGCCAAGGGGATCGGCGAGTTGGGGTTACCGCCGCTCGAACCGCGCGCGCTCACCGACGCGCAGGTGCATAGCCTGAAGAATCTCTGCGATCGGCTCGAACGATTCCATCAACTGCGTGGCCAGCGCTGGGCGGGACGCAACGGCGCGGTGCCACTGCGCGCCACGGGTCGTCCGCTGCGCGATCGGGCGATGGTCTACGTCCTACTCTCCACCGGCCTGCGGCGCGAGGAGTTGATCCGCCTCGACCTCGACCAGGTCAGCCCGCATACCCCAGACGCGCTGCGGCAGGCGCGGCAGGGCCGGATCGCCCGCGTCCAAGGCAAGGGGAAGACGGAACGCACCGTTTTCCTCTCCAATGATGCCCGCCTGGCGCTCGCCGACTATCTGGAACGGGAGCGTCCCCGCGATGTGGGACCATCGACCACGGCACTCTTCCTCAGTGCGACGGGGATCCCGGCGCGGGCGGCGGATGGGCGACTCTCGCCACGCGCGGTCAACCTGATCCTGACGCAGATTGGGCGCTGGCATGATGCCGAGTTGAAAGATCCGACGCGCCATCTCTCACCCTTGAAACCGCACGATCTGCGGCACACCTTCGCCTTTCAGCTGGCGACGGCGACGGGCGCGGACACCTACGAGTTGGAGCGGCGGTTAGGCCATCGCTCGCAGCGCTACATTCAGCGCTACACCAACCCGCCGGAGGAAATCGCCGCCGCCTATGTCGAGGAGTTTTAGGTCGTATCTGAGCCGGAACTCCCAATCACGCACGAGCGACAGTCGGCGGTCTCCAGGCACAGCCACTGATGCCGAAGGACGGGGGTACCGGGACAATGCAGTCTATCGCCGCCGCTTCCGCGCGCGGGCCTGCCGTTCCTCCTGCGCCGCCAGCCGGTCGATCAGCGCCGCGAACCAGTCCAGCGCCCCCGCCGTGTCGATCCACGTCGTGATCGCCTCCATCACGTACTCTACTGCTTCGCTCTCGTCCCCCATCCCCACGTAGCCCGGCAGTTCCTCCGGCATCTCCTCCAGGCCGAAGAGATAGAACGGCACATGCGGGTTCGTCCGCAGCGCCGCCTTCAGCGCCCGCGTCGCCACCGCTCCCGACCCGTGTCGCCGGAACGTCAGGAGCGCCTTAGTGTACGCCCACGTCGCGCTCCCCTCGTCCGGGTAGGCGCGCAACAACCGCTCGAGCGCCGCGTCATCCCCGACCGCCAGCAGCCACTCGGCCAGGAGGTAGCGGATCCCTTGGTTGTCCATCGGGTTGAGCCGCAGCATCTCTCCCGCGTGCGCGATCGCCTCCTCCCGCGCATCCAGTACCCAGAGGACCTCGGCCAGCCCCTGGCAGGCGCGCATATAGCCGCGCGTCTCGACGATCCCCCAGAAGTGTCCAACGTCCTCGGCGAATGGTGCCGGCCCGAGCGCCCGGATGCCCGCCTCCATCCCCTCCTCGTACAACCGTCTAGCTTGCCGCGGGTCGGCAGTCGCCTCGGCGAGCAGGACGTAGGCATCGGCGCAGTCAGGGGAATGGGCAAGGGCCTCGCGTGCGAGGCGCACCCGGCGCGGACCGGTGGCGTCGAGCGCCCGGTAAACCAGTTCCTGCCCCGCTTCCAGTGGGGTGCGCGGTGCGAAGGAGGGAGGACTGCCGCCGATGAGTGCCTGTTGGAGGAAGGCGTTCGCCTCTTCGATGGTGGCGAAATCCTGCCCCTCGAGGAGTCGCCCGATCTGCGCGAGATGCTGGTCCATCAGACGGCGATCAGACAAGGGCGGCAGGGGTACGGTGGGCGGTCGTGGACCGCCGGACTTCTTGCGGGGCATGGTGTCCTCCCTTCCGCTCGGGGTCGCTGGAGCAGGACCGACGTGCCACCGCAGTATAGCAGGCAGGCCGGACACATAACCCGTGCATGCCGACAAAGAGTGCTGAAGAAGATCGCCATGAAGCGATCAAAGTGACACCGCGTACTCATCACCTCTGGCGAGCCTATTGTCAACGACCATGGTCATTGACAATAGATTTACCTCATGCTATTGTCGTATCGTCGGCGTGAAGAGGAGGTGATGGATGGATGAGCACGACGAGAACGCGACGCATCTCTCGACGACGCAGGCGGCACACACGGCGGGGATCTCGCGGCAGCGGATGCTGCAACTGATCAAGGACCAGAAGGTGCCAGCAATCGAGACGCGCCATGGGTATCGTGTGGCCCGTGACGCCGTGGAGTACTTGAAGAGCGAACGACGGCTGATCAACGATCAGCGGGCGCTGGTCAACGTGGGTCACGACCTCGCGGAGGAGATGCAGCGCATCGCCGATCGGTTGGAGCCAACCGTCCTGCGTGCCATCAAGACGTTCGAGGAGACGATCAAACGGGCCTCGCCCCTCGCCGTCGCCGAGGCCGTGGCTCCCTTCACCGCGGCGATGCAAGACACGATGCGAGCAGAGGTAACCCGCGCGCCGATGCGGCGGTATGCGGAGGAGATGGAGGCAATCCGCGCGCGCATGGTCGCAGAGTCGCGGCACGCCCTGCAGGTCGCCGCCAAGCTCGCTCCCACGGCGGATGTGCAGCGCGCCGCTGAAGGGATCGCGAGCGCGATGGACAACCGGAAGATGGGCGGCGTCGCAGCGGCGATGAACGCAGCGGCTGAGCACCATGGCGTTCTTCAGGCCACGCGGGGATTCGGCCCGATCGACATCGTGTCGAAATTCGGGCAACTGCACGGGCCGTGTGAAGCGCTGAAAGTCTTCGCTGCGCGCCCGGACTTCCTCGCCGGATTGGCAGGGCAGTTCACGTTCGATCCGGCGAGCATCGTCGGGGACGCCCTGAAAGAGGGCACGACGGGAATGATGAAGCGCATGGTGGCATCCACCGCCCTCCCTACCGCGCGGATTGCCGCCGCGCAGTTCACGCCGCCTGCGGCATGGGGAGAGACGTTCGGGATAGCGGACGTGGCGGCTCGGGCAGTCAGGGAGGGAAAGGCAGAGTGGAGGGAAGGGTTCGCCACCCCGCCGCAGACCGATCCCGCACGACTCGGAGAACGTATCGAGATGAGCATGCCGCCCATCTCTGAACGGCCGATCCCGCCCGCGCCCTTGGACAAGGGCTATGTGCTTCCCATCTCACGGGAATCACCGTTGGAGGAGAAAGTGGACGATTTGCGCTGCCAAGTCGAAGAACTGAAGGCGCTGGTGCTCGGTCGGCAGGGGGAGACGACCGTGAACCCAACGACCGAGCATCCCGATACCGAGAGCGGCGCACACTGGCAGCGGGGGCACGGCACGGATGACCCAGCGGTCGTCCTCGACCGCTTCGCCGCAATACGGGCGAAGACGCGGGGCGAGGCGGAGGACGCGACCGCGATCATCCGCGCGTCCCGCGATCGGGGACTGCCGCGTGGATAATCCCGTTCCCACCTTCGCCCACGTCGTGGTGGATGCCTCGATTGCCGCGAAGTGGGTGGTGCGTGAGCCGGACTCGCCCGCGGCGGCGGCCCTGCTTCGGGGGTGGCTCGCCGGGGGGATGCAACCGATCGCCCCGACCTTCCTCGCCATCGAGGTCGCCAACGTCCTGCACCGGCAGGCGCGGGCGGGCGTATTCACCCGTGCCGAGGCGGAGGAAGCACTCCGCCTCGTCCTCGCCACCGTGGCGCTCCGGGATGCCCCCGATCGGGACACCGTCCGCGCCTTGCAGATCGCCGACACCGTGGGGCAGGCGACGCCGTACGACGCCCTCTACCTCGCTCTCGCCGAGCGCGCGGGGTGCGAGTACTGGACCGCCGATGCCCGGTTCGTGGGGGCGACGCAGCGGCAGTTTCCGCAGGTGAAGCGGCTTGGGGGAGAAGAGGAAGCACACTGAGCACCGGCGCCGACACGGACGGGCGACGCTCGCCACGGGCGATCACCCGCATCCTGAGGCAGACCGCTGGCATGACGCGGCACTGGGAGGAGCGACGCGCCATCCGCGTTGGAGCGGCGACTCGGCCATCGCTCGCAGCGCTACATCCAGCGCTACACCAATCCACCCGAGGCAATCGCCGCCGCCTCTATCGAGGAGTTCTAGTTCCTGCCCAAGCAGAACCCATGATCCGCGTCCGAGGCCACAGCGGGCGTGGGCTGGGGGCGGACACTGATCGCCACGGACGAAGCATGGACGCACCGGCCGGGCTCCCGCCTCTTGGCCCTGGAGACGTTCGCAGCGAATGAACATGCCCGCGCCTTCCACAAAGGTCTCGGCTTCATGAGGGAAACGCTCGCGCTCAGAAGTGCGCGCGGTTCTCGACTAGAGCGTGTCTGACAAATCGAGCCAGAGGATGAGGGCGGCGATCACCACCATCGCCCGGTAGGTCGTCGCCCGCTTTTCATACCGCGTTGCCACTCCTCGCCATTGCTTCAATCGGTTCATGCATCGCTCCACCACGTTCCGCCGCCGATACGCCTCACGGTCGAAGGCGAGCGGACGCCCCGCTTTGCTGGCCCGCCGTTCGCGCTGATCGCTGCGCTCGGGGATCACCGCCTTGATGCCCCGCTGTCGCAACGCCTTCCGACACGTCGGATAGCTGTATCCCTTGTCGCATACCACCCGGTCGGGACGTTTCCTCGGTCGCCCGCACCCCGCGCGCGGCACGCGAATCGCGTCGAGCACCGGCACGAGTTGCGTGCTGTCGTGCCGCTGTCCCGGTGTCAGGACGATCCTCAGCGGCCGCCCTTTGCCGTCGCAGGAGAGGTGAACCTTGGTCGTCAGCCCGCCTCGGCTCCTGCCGAGCGCCTCGTCCCCACCCCCTTTTTTGCCCCCGCCGCGTGCTGGTGGGCGCGCACCGTCGTGCTGTCGATGCTCACCTCCCACACGACCTCGCCCACCGCGTCCGACTTCGTCTGTACCTGCGTCAGCAACCGCTCCCATGTCCCGTCACACTGCCAGCGCACGAAGCGGGAGTAGACCGTCTTCCAACTCCCGTAGCGCTCCGGCAGGTCGCGCCACGGCGCGCCGGTACGCAGTTTCCACAACACGCCATTGATGACCATCCGGTGATCCCGCCAGCGTCGCCCGCGCCCGCTGCTCGCGGGCAATGAGGGCGCGATCCGCACCCATGCCGTATCCGTCAGTTCGCCTCGTCCCACCATCTCTTGCCCTGCCTGCTTGATGCGATTACCCTTCCCACAAGGCTATCAGGTATTTGTCAGACACGCCCTAATCCTGGCTGACCTCGACCACCACTGCCTCGGCGATGGCCTGTTCGAGCGGGAGCGCACTGCCCGCCGCCCATGCCGCCGCAAGGCTCTCCTCCCCCAATGTCTGGCGGGCAGTCGCCACGGTGCGGTCATAGTCGGCGCGCTCGGACAGCGGCACGGGCGCGCCGAGCGTCACGCGCAGGGCGGAAGCCGCCCCACAAAGGCACGCGGCGCGAGCGGACTGTCCTTGTCTACTCACCACACCCGCCACTGTTTCCAGGCACGATGCGACGCCCATCCGGTAACCGACCGTTTGGAAGAGTGCCAGGCTCTCTCGATACCGCGCCGCGGCCCGCGCGTCGTCGCCCTGGTCGCGCGCTACATGCCCGAGGTTGTAGGACGTCATGGCAATACCCCACGTATCCCCCACGGCCTGGGACAGCGCCAGACTCTCCTCGGACAGCGCCGCCGCACGTTCCAAGTCGCCTTGCGCGCGCACGATGGCACCCAGGACGACGAACCCGAGGGCGATGCCATGCTGGTCGCCCAGTTCCCGGCGCAGGGCCAGGCTCTCCGCCAACAACGTGGCCGCTCGCTCGAGGTCACCCTGCTCATACGCCACGGTCCCCAGGTTCTCAAGCGTGTACGCGATGCCATGCTGATCACCCGTATCCCGTTTGATCGCCAGGCTCTCCGCGTGCAGGGTCGCCGCGCGCGCCAAGTCGCCCTGCAACCGCGCCGTCGTGCCCAGATTGTTAAGTATGGCGGCGATGCCCCGTGTATTCGCCACGTCCCGGTCCAGCGCCAGACTCTCCTCATACAAGACGACCGCGCGCCGCAAGTCGCCTTGCTCGCGTCGCACATTCCCCAACGAGTTGAGCGCCTGGGAGATCCCCGATGTATTTCCCAATCTCCGTTCGATCGCCAGGCTCTCCTCACCCAGTACCGCCGCGCGTGCCAGATCGCCCTGCTGGAAGGCCAACGAATCCGCTCCCCCGAGCGCCCGGGCACGCACGTCCGGCGCGACGACCCGTGGCTGCGCCAGTAGCCCCTCCAGCCAGGCGCGCCCCTCACTCAGATACCCGCGCATGTACCAGAACCGCCAGAGCGCCGTGGCCAGGCGCAATCCTCGCTCGGTCTTCTCACGCTCCATGGCCCAGCGCAGTACCGCCCGGAAGTTGTCGTGCTCGCGCTCCAAGTGTGCCAGCCATGCGCGCTGCTCCGACCGCGCGAGTGCGGAGACCTCCTCTTCCGCCAGGCGCAGATAGTAGTCGGCATGCGCGCGTTCGGTGGCGGCAAACTCCCCGCTCGCCGCCAACTGCTCCCGCCCATACTCCCGCAACGTCTCCAGCATTCCCACGCGCGGCTCGCCCGCTGCTCCCTCGCCACGTCGCAGCAGGTTCTTGTCCACGAGCGACACCAACCCATCCATGACACCGCCCGCCACCACGCCGCCCTGGCAGACCGCCGTCGCCGCCTCCGTGGTGCAGCCATCGACGAAGACGGCGAGCCGCCGGAACAACGCCTGCTCCGCCTCGGACAGCAGGTCGTAGCTCCACGCAAGCGTGCGCCGCATCGTCTGCTGTCGCTCCGGCAGGTCACGCGCGCCGCCCGTCAGCACATGCAGAGGGTGTGCGAGCTGTTCCAAGAGCGCCGGTGGCGGCAGCAGCAGCGTGCGCGCTGCCGCCAGTTCGATCGCCAGGGGCAACCCGTCCAGCCGTTGGCAGATCGTAGCAACATCGGCTGCGTTGTCGGGGGTGAGCGCGAAATCGGGCACGACCGCCCGCGCGCGCTGGACGAACAGCGCCACCGCCGCGACCTGCCCCAATGCTTCCGCGGTCGGTGGCTGTGCCGGGTCCGGCAGAGTAAGCGGCGGCACGGGCAGCTGATGCTCGCCGCGCACATGGACCGCCACCCGGCTGGTCACGAGGAGGTGCAGGGCGGGGCAGGTGGCGAGCAGGTCGGCGACGAGCAGCGCGGCGGTCGCCAGGTGCTCGAAGTTGTCGAGCACGAGCAGCAGATGCTTGTCGCGCAGGTGCGCCACGAGGGTCTCGCGGAGCGGCTGGCTTCCCTGCTCACGCAGACCCAGCGTCTGGGCGATGGCCGAGGCGACGAGGGCAGGGTCTGTCAGGGGGGCAAGGAGGACGAAGAAGACGCCGTCAGCGAACTCCGGGAGGAGATTTGCCGCCACTTCCCGGGCGAGGCGGGTCTTGCCCACCCCGGCCGGCCCGGTGAGCGTGAGCAGGCGCACATCATCCCGGCGCAGCAGCGCGCATGCCCGCGTGACTTCCCCCTCCCGCCCGATCAGTGGCGTCGGCGGCGCCGTCAGGTTGTGCGGCGGGGCGGCGCTTCCCTCCATCGCGACACCGCGCGGGCGGGACGCGGCAGCCAGCACGTCCCGCTCCGCATCCGCAAGCGCCAATGCGTCGGCGAGCATCCGCACGGTGTCGGTGTGCGGGGTCCGCCGCTGCCCCCGCTCAAGGGCGCTGATTGCCTCGCGGCTCAGTCCGGCACGCCCGGCGAGCGCCTCTTGTGTCCAGCCAGCCGCCAGCCGATAGCGCTTGAGCACATCCCCAAAGGTTGGGGAGGGGTCGCTGTCCATGTGCCTGCCTCCGGAGCATGCCGAGTGCCCGCTCGGGCTGCGATGTCCGGGGGGACGGCGGCGCGTGCGGACATGGTACCACGCCCGGCACGCGGTTGTCCGCACGATTGTCCGCATGGTTGTCCGCATGCTGTCCGTGGAGTGAGCCGACAGCGGATGGCACACTCAGAATCCATGACCGTGCGGTGAAACGGAAACGGTCACGGAAGCAACTCGGTATGGAGGTCACCCAATGGTATGCACAACAATCCGCCGTTTCGCGCATGCGGCGCTCCTGGCAGGCATGCTCCTGCTGCCGGTTCTGATGGGGACCGGCCACGCGGCCGCGGCGATCCCGCGCCCCTGCGAAGGCACGGGCTGCAACGGCAAAGACCCCATCGCGATGACGTGCGATCAGGATGCCTACATCGCTGAAGGAGGTACCTTTACGAATACGAATGTCCTGCCGAACAGCATGAACGTCACCTATGGGTTGCAGTTGCTCTACTCGCCGACGTGCGGGACGAATTGGGCGCGCGCCTACATCGTGGATCCTCCCAACAGCACCTTCAAGATCAGTCCCGCGTTAGTGGATGCGACGATTACGACGGTCCTTGACGTTGCGGACGTTCCCAACGCGAGCGATGCATACGGCAACATGTGGTATGCCCCGAGCCAACCAGTCCGGGCATGTGTGTATCTCAACGGCAAACAAGGCTTTTGCACGGCCGCGGGGTAGTGCCTTCGGCTCACGGAAGGAGAAATCAGATGCGTCACCATTCGAGATTCATGCGACTGATCGCCGTGTGTGCCATGCTTGGATCGTTCTTCACCTCCACGCTGGCCGCAACGCCGGTCGGCGCCGCATCCTCCTTGAGCGTCGTCTTTGACTCCGACAGCTATCAAGGCGTGCCGCTGTACGCCTTCGCGCTCGAATTGGGTCAGCATACCGACGCGATCGTCGTCCGCTTCCGGAACACCAGCCGCGCGAACACTCTCTACCAGACCAACGTCTTCCTCGCCGCCTACACCCCCGACACTGACCAGCCCGGATCTTCCCCCTTCGGCATAGCGTTTTCTCGAACGCAGACCTCCCCGCTCTGGTTCCGCGCCAAGATAGATGTCATCCAGTTGGACAACGATTGTCCGCCTGGTGCGCTCTGTTCCTTTACCTACTTGCTGCTCCCGCCACCGTCCACTGGCTACTACCAGCTGGATTGGCGGGTGGCGCTGCTACACCCGGACGGCTCATTCGGAGGGTGGCTGAACACACCGGACGGCAGCCCGACCTACGAGGAGTACTTCATCAACGTCGTCTAGAAGAACAGTTAATCACGCCACGGACGAGGGGCGGGAGCAAGGAGTAACAGGATGCCGGACGAGAGGAACGACCGAACGGGACAGATGCGGGCCACTGAGGAAGACGGCCGCGTGCTCCCTCGCGCGGCAGAGCCCGAGGACCTGAACCGATTATTCGCGGAACGGGCCAACGATGGCGATGTTGAGGAATTGGTGGCGCTCTACGAAGCCGATGCAACACTTGCCTTTCCTCCTGGGCAGGTCGTCAGCGGAACCGCGGCAATTCGCCGGGTGTTTACGCAGGTGCTCGCCGGGAAGCCCACCCTTACGGCGGCGATCCGGCCCGCGATACACACCGGTGATCTCGCGCTGACCTCGGTCCAATGGACGATGCGCATGGCCGGCCCGGACGGAGCGCCGATGACCCTCAGCGGTATCAGCGCTGAAGTCGTCCGCCGCCAATCGGATGGCGCCTGGCTCCGGGTCATTGATCAGCCCAACATCCTCGCATCGCCAAACGTTTCCGATGGGTAACGAATGATCGGAGGAAAATAATGCGCGTACTCTTCACCACCAATGCAATGGCGGGGCATTTCCACCCCCTGGTTCCCCTGGCACGAGCGGTGGAGACGGCGGGGCACGCGGTTGCCGTTGCCTGTTCCGACTCCTTCTGCCCAACCGTCGAGGCGAGCGGATTCCGGGCCTTTCCGGTGGGGCACGAGAGCCAGGGCGATCCGGAATTCGGGCAGATCATGGCCGAGATTGCCCAGATGACGCCCGGCCCCGCGCAAGCACGGCGCTTCTTCGCCCGCGTATTCTGCGGGCTGAACACCCGCCACATGATTCCGGACCTCGACGCCCTCTGCCGCGAGTGGATGCCGGATGTGATCGTCTGGGAGAATTGCGCGTTTGCGGGGGCAATCGTCGCCGAAGCGCGCGGGGTGCCGCACGCCGGGGTCCAGTCCGGGATGTTGTTTGATTTCCGCGTGTTCGGCGCGGCGGTCAGCGAGCAATTGGATCGGAACCGCCAAAGCGTCGGCTTGCCGCCCGACCCTGATCTGGCGATGCTCTCCCGCTATCTCGATCTCTCATGGACGCCGCCACGCTTCCAGGACCCTGCCGTGCCGCTCCCACCGACGCTCCACGCCCTCCACGCCGTTCCCTTCGACCGGTCGGGGCAGGAGACGCTGCCTGACTGGGTGATGGCGCTGCCCGAGCGGCCGACGGTCTACGCCACCCTCGGGACGGAGATGAACCACCTGCCCGGCGTCTTCCCCGGCATGCTCCAGACGTTCATCGCCGGGCTGCACGAGGAGCCGGTCAACCTGATCGTCACGGTGGGCCGTGCTATGGACCCGGCCGCGCTCGGTCCGCAACCATCCCATGTCCATGTCGAGCGCTACATCCCGCAGAGCCTGCTTCTGCCGCACTGCGACCTCGTCGTCACGCACGGCGGGCACAACACTGTGCTCGCGGTCATCAGCGCGGGGCTGCCGATGGTGGTGACGCCGATCACGGCGGATCAGCCGGAGAACGCCGCGCGATGTGTGGCGCTGGAGCTGGGGCGCGCCATCGCACTACCGGACCTGACGCCTGACACGGTGCGGGAGGCGGTGCGCGCGGTCTTAGAGGACGCACAGTACCGCACCAACGTCCAGCGACTGCGCGCGGAGATGGAGGCGCTGCCGGGCGCGGAGCACGGCGTCCGGCTGCTCGAACGCCTGACCGCGACGAGAACGCCGCAAATCGCGCGGCACGCCGCGCCGGCCGTATGAGGAGGTCCCAGCATGGCGCTCGCCGTTGACACACTCGAAGAGAGTTTCGCGCGCATCAGGCCGGATGCTCCCGCCTTCGTCGCCGATTTCTACACCACGCTGTTGGCCGATCACCCGGAGGTTCACCGCCTGTTCGCACGGACGGACATGGCGGCGCAGCGAGACAAGCTCCTGTCGGCGCTGGTGCTGGTGATGGAGCATCTCCGCCGGCCGGAGACGCTCGCGCCCACACTGCGAGACCTGGGGGCGCGTCATACCGCCTATGGCGTTCAGCCGGAGCACTACCCGATGGTCGGTGCTGCCCTGCTCCGCACGTTCGCGTCGCACCTCGGATCGGCATGGACGCCGGACGTGGAGCAAGCATGGATCGAGGCATACGGCGCGATTGCTGATCTGATGATCGAGGGGGCGGTGTCCGTACCAGCGGGGCGCAACGCGACAAATGCGCTGTCGGCACCTGGATAAGTCACCGTTCACGGTAACGATCGGTGGAGAACGAAGGAGGACGGAACGATGCATGAAACCTGTTCTGTGGTTGGTGCGGCGAGCTGGCGGACCGGGAGCCGGTCTCCGTGGGTGAGAGCGCGTGGGGGCTGGCCTGCCCCACCTGCGGCCACCTCGACTGCCTGCAGTGGCTGCCGGAAGACGCAGCTCGCCTCCTCCTGCAGGAGGCCACCCGGCGCCAACACGAGCGCGCGGCAAGACCATTCGCTAGGGAAACGTTGGCCGCTCGTGCATGAGCGCAAGAGAGGGACAAGGAGTGCGCGACATGAAGAGTGACAATCCGGATTCCGTCGCTTCGGGTGACACGGTCAGCAGGCGGATCGCCGTGGGTGGACGCAGCCTGGCGATCACCTGCAGTGGGTCGGGTAGCCCCACCGTCGTCCTGGAGAGCGGTCTCGGTGCGGAGAGCGCGTGGTGGGAGCCGGTGCAGGACGCCGTGGCCCGGTTCACGCGCGTCTGCCGCTTCGACCGAGCGGGCAAAGGACGGAGCGATCCCGCGCCCACGCCCCGTACGAGCCGCGAGATGGCCGCGGATCTGCACACGCTGCTCGCCAATGCGGACCTACCCGGACCCTACGTGCTCGTCGGTCACTCGGTCGGTGGTCTTAATGTCCGCGTCTATGCGTCCCAGTATCCCGCCGCGGTCGCGGGCATCGTGTTGGTGGACTCCATGCATGAAGATCAGTTCGCCACGCTGGGGCCGATCCTCCCGCCGCTCTTTCCAGGAGAGCCGCCCGCGCTCACCGGTTTCCGGCAATTCTGGACGACGGAGTGGACCGACCCCGCGAAGAATGTGGAGGGGATCGATTTCCCCGCCAGTTTCATGCAAGGTCGCGCGGTGACATCCCTCGGCAACCTGCCGTTGATCGTGCTCACCGCGGGCTACGGGGAGAATTCGGAACTTGGGGTCGCCCCCGCTGCGTTCCGGCAGGCGTGGTCGAGTCAATGGTGGGCGCTGCAATCCCGCCTCGCGGCTCTCTCCACCGCGAGTACGCATCGCCTCGTGCCGGAAAGCGGGCACTTCATCCAGCGCGACGCGCCCGACGCGGTGATCGCGGCCATTCGTCAGATGGTGGAAGCGACCGATGGCAACGAGAGAAACCAGTGACCGTAAGCGGAATGCAGACGAAGCCAATACTTGCCACGGAGGATGGACCATGGAAGAGATCGTCACTAAAGTCGCGCCACCTGCCACCGGAGTGCATCCGCAGGGCGGTAGCCTGCGCGAGTCCCAGGACCGCGAACTCCGCCTCCGGGTGAGCGCCGAATCGCTCGCGAACATGCGCAAGCGAGCAATCGTCACTGTCGAGGCCCCGGCGGGCAGCACCTTCGCGATCACCTGTGATGAGGGCGCGTATCTGGGCGGGGACGACACCGCGCCACCACCGCTCGCCTACTTCAGCGCCGCGATTGCCTTCTGACTGCTCACCCAGCTTTCCCGGTACGGGAAGATCGCCAAACTGAACATCCGCGCGCTCCATCTGGATCAGGTAACGCGGTTCTTCCTGCGGGGGTTGGCGCTGGCGGGGACGATGCAGGGTAGCTGCCTCGGCCTGGAGACCCGGATCGCCGTGGAATCCGACGAGCCGTCGGAGCGCGTGCGGCAGTTGATCCGCATGGGGGAGCAGACCTGTTTCACGCTGCAAGCGCTGATCCATCCCGTGCCGGTCGCGACACGGGTCACGCTGAACGGGGTCGCGTTCCCGATGGACGACGGGAGTGATGGCGATGCGCGGGCGGAGTAACCCACGGTCTACGTCCAGCAAAAAGGAGGGCTTGATGACGGCAGATACACACCGGGGCATCATGCATGTTCAGGCAGGGGAGGGGCAGAGGGTCGCGATCGGCCCTGGGACGAGCATTTTCAAGCCGGTGAGTGCGGACACCGCGAACGCGATGGCCCTCTGGGAGGGCATCGTACCCCCCGCCTTCAGCACGCCGCCGCCGCACGCGCATCCCCAATCGGAGACGTTCTATCTCCTCGAAGGGGAATTGGCGTTCACTGGAATCAACCAGGACGGCCCCTTCACCTTCCGATCCGGACCCGGCGCGACGGTGCATATTCCGGGCGGCGCGCCGCACCAGTTCGTGAACCCCGGCATGATACCGGCGCGCGTGCTGACGATTACGATGCCGGGCGGCCTCGAGCGGTTTTTCGCGGAGTTCGCCGCAGTGTTGCCAGCAGGCGTGCCACCGGATGCCGCGATGGCCGACCCGCGCCGAGGCGCGCCGACAGCAGATGCGCGAGAACATCAGTGTCTTCCGAACGGCGCTCACCGGTACCTACCCGCCTGTGGAACAAGCCGAGGTCCGCCGGATTCAGGCGCCCACGCTGCTGATCACCGGCGAGCGCAGCCACCCAGCCATAATCGCAGTGACCAAGGCCCTGGCCGCGTTGCTGCCAAACGCGCAGTGCGTACGCATTCCCGGTGCCGCTCACAACGCGCACGAAGACAACCCCGCCGCCTATAACCGCGCGGTACTGGACTTTCTCGCCGCGCAGCGACCCGAGCCTCTGAATCTTCGAAATCAGGTATGAACGGAGCACCGCTCAGGAGGAAAGCATGACGCTATCTACGCATACACCGCAACAGGAGGCGCCACCGGATCCCGCCGCGCTCCAGGAGGAGATCGGCGCGTATTGGGCAGCAAAAACCGTCGTATCCGCGTGGAACGCCGGCGCCCAGGCGATAGCGCTGCTCCGCGCGGCGCTGTCGTCCGGCGTTTTGGATGCCCTGCGCAATTCGAGCAGCCCGGCAGAAATCGCCGCCGCCACAGGCATGCCGGAGGAGCGGGTGACGCAATTGCTCGTCGCCCTCGACGCGCACGGCATTGTCGAGCGCGCGGGCGACGCCTACACACTCGCGGCGGACCTCGCGCGCCTGCTATCACCCGCGGCGATCCAACCCCTGGCCAACATCCTGAACATGGAGGGGGCCAAAGCGCAAGCGATCGAGCGCATTGGCACAGCCACGCTCCCGTACACGGCCCTCACACCCGATGAGCACTTGGCGGTGGCGAAGGGCGTGATGGGCGTCCCCGCATCGCCCCTGTGGCAGGCGACGATGGCGGCAATGGCGACGAACGGGCTGCCCGAAGTCACGGCCATCGCCGAAACGGGCGGGCGCCATCTGGAGTTGGGCTGCGGCGCGGCCAGCATGCTGGTGACTATCCTCGCGCTCTACCCCCGGATGACGGCGGTCGGCGTTGATGTGAGCGCCGTCGCTCTCACGGAGGCGCGGCGGCGGGCCGAGGAAGTAGGGGTCGCCGACCGGCTCGAACTGCGCCAGCAGGACGCCCGCGCGCTGCCCGACACGGCCTGCTATGACGTCGTCTCCTGGAGCGAGCATTTCTTCCCTGCCGAGACGCGGGCCGCCGCGCTCGCGGTGGCCTTCCGGGCGCTCAAGCCCGGCGGCTATCTGATCGCGACCGCAGGCGCCTCGCCATTGTCGGCGGAAACCCTGCGCCAGCCGGAAGGTCGCGCGGAGGCGATGAGCAGGCTGCTCTTCGGCAGTTGGGGCGTCCCGGCCCTGGAACAGCGGGGCGCGGAGGCGGAATTGACAGCGGCAGGGTTCACGATCACGCGGGTCGTGCCTGCGGCTGGCGGGCTGCGCGGGGCGATGCTGGCCCAGCGCCCACGGGCGTAACGGACACAACGAAGGAAAGGGAGTCGCAATTGATGGATTGCACATCGTCATCGGTCGAGACCGTGATTATTGGGGGCGGGCAAGCAGGGCTCGCCGTGAGTTATTTCTTGTTGCAACAGGGTCGCCCGCATGTCATCTTCGAGCAGGCGGCGCAGGCCGGTAATGCCTGGCGCAGCGGTCGCTGGGATTCGTTTGTCGCGAATACGCCCAACTGGGGGATGCGCATGCCGGGGGCAGAATACCGGGGGGATGACCCCGATGGATTCATGCCGCGCGATGCGATCGTCGCCTCCTTCGAGCAGTATGCCGAACGGTTCGCTCTCCCGATCCGGTACGGGATCCGGGTGGGGTCGATCACGCGGAGCGGCACGAGCTACCGGATCGAGACGGACGGTGGCATCACGACGGCCGCGAATGTCGTAATTGCCACCGGCCTCTTCCAGCGCCCCCGCATTCCCGCTTTCAGCGCCACCCTGCCCCCGGCGATCACGCAGCGCCATTCCAGCGCCTACCGGAACCCGGCGGCGCTGCCACCCGGCGCCGTGCTCATCGTCGGCAGCGCGGATTCGGGCTGTCAGATCGCCGAAGAACTCGCTCAGAGCGGGCGCGCGGTCTACCTCTCAACCGGCGGCGCGCCCCGCTTTCCCCGGCGGTATCGCGGCAGGGATGCCTTCCAGTGGGCAGCCGAGTTGTTCGGCGCGCGGACGGTGGATCAACTGCCCTCGCCCAAAGCCAAGTTCGCGCCCAATCCGACCGTTTCCGGCAACGATGGCGGCCACACGCTCAACCTACACCAGTTTGCGCGGGATGGGATCGTGCTGCTGGGCCACACGCGGGGCGCGCGGGACGGCACGATCGTGCTTGCCCCGGATCTCAAGGAAAATCTGGCCACAGCGGACAAGGCGGAAGCGGAGTTTGTGCAAGCAATTGATGCCATGATCGCGCAAAACAGGCTGGACCTGCCGGAAGAGCGGCTGCCCGAACTGTGCGACGACTACGCGGCGGACGAGATTCTGGCACTCGATCTGGCTGCGGCGGGCATCACCAGTGTCATCTGGGCCACGGGCTACACGTTCGACTTTAGCCTGGTCAAGCTGCCCGTCGTTGACGAAGACGGCTATCCGATTCAGCGGCGCGGCGTCACCGACTATCCGGGATTGTACTTCGTCGGGTTGCCCTGGCTGCACACCTTCGCGTCCGGCCTGATCGTCGGCGTCGGGGAGGATGCGGCCTACGTTGCATCACACATTCAGGCGCGGCGTTCGCAATGATGGGCCAGAGCGGGAAAAGAAAGGGAAACGACATGTCAGACGAGATGGACGCGAGAAGCGGGCAGACGGCTGAGACAACCGAGGAGATGCGCGCCGATCATGGGCCACACGGCGCATGGGCGGTCACTGTCACGTTCCCGGACGGCCGCGATGAGCCGGAACTCCTCTCCCTTACAGCGGACGGCATCGTCACGGAAACGAACGCGAATCCGGGGTCGGGCATTGGCGTGGGGGTGTGGAAGCACACCAAAGGACAGTCCTTTGTCTATGCCTTCCGGGAGCAGTTGCTTGACGCGAGTGGCGACTACATCGGCGACGTCCGCGTCTCCGTCGAGGCAGTACTCGACGCGATGGGGGAGACGTTCGACGGGCGCGGTGAAGGGGTGGGGTTCGACCCGGCGGGGCGGGAAATCTTTCGCAATCCGACGACCGTGCGCGCGATGCGCTTCTCTCTGTGACACCGCAAGGAGGCAGGCGAATGGACGTTGGTATCTTCCTCCCCGCGACGATCCCCGGAGTAGACGGCGCCACCGTGATCGCCTGGGCGGAGCGGGCCGATCGCGGCCCCTTCTCCAGCCTCGGCGTGATTGACCGGCTCGTCTACCCGAACTTCGACCCGCTCATCACGCTCGCTGCCGCGGCGGCGGTCACGAAACGCATCCGCCTGATGACGAACATCCTGATCGCGCCCTACCGAAACACGGCGGTGCTCGCGAAAGAGGCCGCGACGCTCGATGCGCTCTCCCACGGTCGGCTGACGCTCGGCCTCGCGGTTGGCATCCGCGAAGATGACTATCTTGCGGCCGAGACGCCCTACCACACGCGCGGGAAACGACTCGATCGCCAGATCATGGCGATGCGGCGTATCTGGTCGGGCGCGCCGCTGAGCGAGGCGGTCGGGCCGATCGGGCCACCTCCGGTGCGGCGGGGCGGGCCGGAGTTACTGATCGGCGGGCATACGCCAGCGGCGATCGCGCGGATGGCCCGCTGGTGCGACGGCTACATCATGGGCAGTGGCGATGCGGACCAGGTGCGGGCCGCGTCCCAGGCCGCCTCGACGGCTTGGTCAGGAGCGGGGCGTGCGGGCAGACCCCGCTTCGTCGGGGTGATGCAGGCCGCCCTCGGCCCGGACGCGGCGACGCGGGGCCTCGCACATCTGCGCGACTATTACGCCTTCGCGGGCCCCTATCTCCAGCACGTTGTCGCTCACTTTGCGACGACGCCGGCGGCGATCCGAGAAAGGATCGCCGCATACGCCGCCATCGGCATGGACGAATTGCTGCTCGTGCCGTACCTTCCGGAGATCGAGCAGCTTGACCGGCTGGCGGAACTCGTGGCCTAACGCCGCGGCGTGCTACCCGTCACGCCGCGCGAACGTCGCATACGTGCGCGGGTAACGTGAGGTTCTGCCATGTTGCTGACCGTCTATTTTGAGGGCCCGTTCTGGGTCGCGCTTGCCGAGCAGTTGGATGCGGACGGGCTGCGGGCAGTGCGCCACATCTTCGGCGAAGAGCCGAGCGACGCGGCGGTGCTCATCTTCGTCCTCGACGATCTCTTCCCACTGCTCGATCGGGCGATCGTGACCGTGGACGCCGAACCTGCGAGGGAACGGAAGCGCAACCCGAAACGGGCGGCGCGGGAGGCGGCGCGCGCTGGCCGCGCACGGCGGCTCGCCGAAGGCGCACAAGCGGGAGGCGGCGGAGGCGGACAAACGCGAGATTGCCCGCCGGAAGGCGAAAGAGCGGCAGCGCGGCCATTGACTGCTGACCTCTCCACCGTCTGTACTTTCCGGCCAGCCATCTGAGCAGCATGTGCGACGCAGGCTACAGTCTTTCCATGAGCACGGCGATCGCCGCCGCTATGGACAGTTTCGGAATGAAGTGCCGAATCTGGTCGTTCTCGGCACTTCCTGATGGCTCCGGACGCCGACGTACCGTCCGGTTGCAATCATTACACGGCAGAAGAGTGTCGCGGATTGTGGCTCATGACAGCTCCCGCAACACCCCGCCTGTTTCCTTGCTCTGTCAGCATAGAGTTTTTGACCCCGTGGTGCATCTGTCAACAAAGCGAGAACGGAACGCTATCTTGACGCTCGGAGATAGGACTGGCTGACATCAGGGTGGGGTAGACCCCAACCGGACACCTCGCCGCAGCGCGTCACTCGACATCACGGTCTTGGTGGACGATGGTGTTGTCCCTTTCGTGAGGGACCCCAATGCTGAGGACGCCGCGATCGGGGTGATCACCGGCCTGATCAGGCGACGAAACGGTGAGCCATGCGTGCCGACTCCGGTGTTCGCTATGGCCCGGGCTTGATCGCGTCGCTCCCCTGTGTGCGCACAACATAAATGAACGCAACGGTCACCAGACCGAAGGCGGGGGTCCCCGCCACAACGGGTGCCAGATGGAGTGTGCCACTCCCGACCGCGAAGAGGAGAAAGGCGGCAAGGATCGCCACCCAGAGCACGCCGACCGTGTCCCATGGTGACCGGGAACGCTGCGGCTGTTTAACTGGCATTGCCGCCCCTCCCCGTGTCTCGTGTCTGCTCGCCCCTGTGCGTGATGTCCATCACTCCATTCACTGTCCTGAGCTTCTGCGCGTGGCGCAACCCTGTACCGTGTCGAAAACAGATGAATGTGGAGACAAATGCGTCTGTTGCCTGTTCCCCGACTCCCCCGTGTCCATGTGCATTATGGACCTGCGCGTGCTATGCTGGCAACGAAGGTGAAGGGAGCGGTACCGATGGCAACGCGGCGCGCGACAGCGGCAGAGACCAACGCGGCGATCCACGAGACGCCGGGGGTGATGGGCGGCTATCCGTGCGTGGGCAATACGCGCATCCCCGTACGCGCCCTCGTGGAGGTGCTGCGGCGCTACGGCAGCGTGGAGGCCGTGGGAGACTACTTCCCGCAACTCAGTCGCGCACAGGTGGACGCCGGCCTCGCCTACTACCACGCATACCCCGCCCGCGTGGATGAGGATATTGAGACGAGCCGCCGCGCCGATGCGGAGTTCGCGCCTCATGCCCCCGTCCGCTAGATGGCACGGCGCGGCATTATCGTCTACACCGACGAACTGGTTGATCCCGCGCTCGCCGTGGCGCTCCGGACGCGGGGGTACGACGCCGTGAGTTGCCACGAGGCGGGACAGGCGAATCAGAAGATCGCTGATCCCGCGCAACTCGCCTACGCCAGCGAGCAGGGGCGCGCGATCCTCACGAACAACAACCGCGACTTCGTACCGCTCGCGGTTCGCTGGCAGCGGCAGGGCCGAGCACACGCCGGGATGATGCTCTACACCGGCTTCCCGCCGCTCGGCGACCTGCTCCGGCGTGTGATCGCCCATCTGGACAGCACGGAGCCGGAGGCGCAGCGGGATA
>JBPCPB010000234.1:0-2651 GCA_050999735.1 Thermomicrobiales bacterium
CTTGGAATGGCACCGGGTACGGACGGGCATCAGTTGGGGAATGGCGAAGGAAGAGATCATCCGACACGCGATTCGCTCCTATCTTGCCCGTCCGTGGTATCGTTTACCTGCAACTGCGTAAGTCCTATACGTAAGACCTGATTAAGATAGCCAGTATGGAACAGAGAGCCGAAGTACCATTCAAAGTCCTCCTGATCGGCGGGCCATCCGGTGTCGGGAAATCCACGGCGGCGACATCTTTGGCGCGGCGACTCGGCATCTCGTGGCTGCAAGTTGACGATCTCCGCCTGGCGCTCCAGTTCAGTGGTCTCGTCCATCAGGAGCAGCACTCGGAGTTATTCTTCTTTCTCGATCGGGCAGATTGGCGGGTCTCGCCCGAAATGTATCGGGACAAACTGATCGCCGTGGCGAGGGTCATCGCTGGTGCGCTGCGCATCGTTGTGGAAAGCCATCTCCACCACGACGCCAACGCCATCATTATCGAGGGTGATGGCATCCTGCCCGAGTTCGCGGCGACGATCGCGAGCGAGTACGATGGAGGGCAGGTGCGCTCCGTCTTCATCGTCGAGAACGACGAGGATGTCCTGCTCGCCAATATGCTCAAACGCGGGCGGGGGTTGGACACGAACGCGGCGGCGGAGCGACAGATCGAAACGCGCGGCAAAGCGCTCTTCAGCGACTGGATTCAGCGCGAGGCTGAACAGTACGGGCTGCCCATTGTGACGCCGCTGCCGTGGGAAACGCTTCCGACGCGGTTGCTGTCTGCAAGGAGGAACGCATGAGAGTCGGTGTCATCCTTCCGAATCCTGGGGTCTTGATGGACTTGCCGACCTTGCTCGCGGAGATGTCGCGTGTCGAGGAGCGCGGCATGCAGAGCATCTGGGTGGCAAATGTGCCGCGCGGCTACGACGCCCTGACGCTGCTCGCGCTCGCGGGGCAGCACACGCGCGGAGTGGAATTGGGCACCTTTGTCGTGCCGACCTATCCGCGCCATCCGGTCGCGATGGCGCAGCAGGCGCTGACAACGAATGTCGCGACGGGCGGGCGGCTTGTCCTCGGCATCGGCCTCAGCCACCGCGTCGTGATGGAGGCGGGGTTGGGGTTCGACTGGTCGCATCCGATCCGGCACATGCGCGAGTATCTGACCTGCCTGACCGGCTTTTTGTCCGGCGAACCGGTGACGTTCGCGGGCGAGGAGTTTCACATCACGGACTTCGGCATCACCGTCGCGGACGCCACGCCACCGCCCGTCCTCGTCGCCGCGCTCGGGCCGCAGATGCTCCGGCTCGCGGGGCGACACGCGGATGGCACGGCGCTCTGGATGGGCGGCGCGCACTATCTCGCGCACGATGCCGTCCCAACGATCACCGCCGCCGCGCAAGAGGCCGGACAGACCGCGCCGCGCGTCGTCGCCGGATTACCGGTCTGCGTGACCGACAATGCCGACGCCGTACGGGCGGAAGTGAACGCCACCTTTGCGCGATACGGGCAATTGCCCTCCTATCGTGCGGTGCTGGATAAAGGAGGCGCGGCGGGTCCTGCCGATGTCGCACTCGTCGGTGACGAAGCAACGGTGCTCGACTCCATCCGCGCGCTGGCGAACGCGGGCGCGACCGATCTCGTCGCCGCCGTCTACACACCCACCGGCGAGAACGCCGCCCGTACCTATGACCTCTTGGAGCGATACATCAACGCGGGATGAGGAGTGGGAGACGTGACTCTTGAACCGCCAAGACGCCAAGGACGCCAAGAAATGCAAGAGAAGACTGAAGAGAATCTATCTTTTCCTCTTTTCCCTCTTGGCGCCTTGGCGGTTCAGAAGCCGGCCCTTAATCCGCCACAGCGGCGACCTCTTTGGGCGTGCGGCGGTTGCGGCCAGGGACGGTTTCCGGCGCGAAGAGGGCGAAGAGCGTGACGGCGACGGCGAACAAACCCGCCGTGATGAAGAGCGCCGTGCCCGCGCCTGCCCGGTCGCTGATCCAGCCGAGCAGGAAGGGGCCGACGACGTATCCGGCGTCCGCGAGGGTCAGGTAAATGCCCATCGTCACGCCGTTCGCGCCGGGCGGCGCCAGGTCGGCGGCATAGGCGGCGGGCGCGGAACCGCCGACACCACCGCCAAGTCCCCAGAGGAACATCCCGGCGATATAGACGGGATAGTTGAAGGCGACCGCCAGACAGGCGAATGCCGCGCCGCAGACAATCGTGCCCGGAATGATCCCACCCCGGCGGCCCCAGCGATGCATCATGACGATCGAGAGCGGGATGGTCGCGAAATTCATCAACGAGGCAATGCTGATCGCGAAGCCCGTCGCGGAGGCGCTGAGGCCGAGGCGATCCCGCCCGAGGATCGGTACGATATTGAAGAGCGCGCCGGTGCGGGCGAAATACTGCACGAAGGTCACGAGGCCGATCAGGAGGAAGCCGCGCTGTCGGAGCAAGATGCGCAGTGCCTGCCCCATTGCCATCGCCGGTTGCTTTGCTTCGGCGGCCCGGGCGATGGCGAGATGGCGTGTCTCCGGCACCCGCAGAAAGCAGACGAGCGCCGCCAGCAGACTGAGGAAGCCGAAGGCGTAGAAGGGCGCGGGCGTCCCGAAGGCGTCCGCCACCACGCCGCCAAGCGACGGCCCAATGCCGACCGCGCAGAGAAAGAT
>JBPCPB010000257.1:0-8860 GCA_050999735.1 Thermomicrobiales bacterium
GGCTTCAGCCTGCCGCAGTGAGGTTCGGCAGGCTGAAGCCCGCCGCCACCGAGATTTATGCCGCTATCGGAAAGGGAGGCGACATGGAACTCGCGGTCACCGAAGCGGCGCTCCAGGAGTTGCTCGAAGCGTCGCCATTCAACCGGCCGTACGGTTTCCGCGTGCAGTCCATCGGCGATGGCGTCTGCACGGTCGCCGTCCCATTCCAATTCACGCACGAGCGGCCGGACGGCCTGATCAGCGGCCCCGTCTTCATGGCGGCGGCGGACGTGACGACGTGGCTGGCGATCATGACGAAGACGGGCATCATTGATCACCTCGTCACCGTCGAGATGAAGACGAACTTCCTCAACGGCGCGCGGGCTGAAGACGTGACCTGCACCGCGACCATCCTCAAACTGGGGCGGCGGCTGATTTACGGTACCGCCGCATGCACAAGCGGCGCGGGCAAACTGCTCACCCACCACACGGTGACGTATATTCGCCCGGACGGATAATCACCGCGTAACGTACCCGCGTTGCCACAAGGACGCCCACCATGCAGGCTCCGGCATACCGCTCGCATAGGCGGCGGCAATCATTTTCTCGACATCGAGGGCGATGCGGTGGAATGCGATGCGGGTCTGGTCGTCGTCCACATCGAGCACCGCGTACTCTGCCCAATGGACATCACGGTTATACGGTCGCACGGAACCAATACCGGGCAAACCGACGCTGCCCGGATTGATGATTTGGTAGTCACGATAGCGGCGCATCATCGCGATATGCGTGTGCCCACCTGTCAGAATCGCCGCGTTGTATCCGCTGAACATCGCATCAAGATCGTTGTCGGGCGTTGCCGCGATGATCTTGTCATCGAACGAGCGAGGCGAACCGTGGAAACAAAGGAGCGTCCGCCCAGCCCCCAGCGAACGCTTGATCACCGCCGGGAATGCGCCCACGTACGCACGATCCTCGTCTGTGAGTTGCGCCACACACCAGGGGGTCATGGTACGGTCAATCGCGTCCGCGCCGGTGACAGGCGATGACGCGAGGAGCCACGCGTCGGTATTCCCCATCACGACCGGGCAACCCAACTCGCGTAGTCGTGCGATCACTTCGCCCGGCTGTGGGCCGAGCGCGGCGACATCACCGAGGCAAATCAGTTCGTTAACGCGCTCGCGTTCGAGCGCCGCAAGAACTGTGTCGAGCGCGATGCAATTGCCGTGAATATCGGCGATCAATCCAATGCGCATCGTCGTCCCTCACCGAAATTGTTATGCTCGAACGTCTATCACGACGCGACCACGGACATGGCCTTTGAGGATTTCCTCGCTCATCGCCGGAACATCGGCGAGCGGGATGGTCTGCATGATGCGGGCGAGCGTGTCTGCCGGGAGATCATGCGCGAGCCGTTCCCATGCCGCGCGCCGCTGCGGTTGCGGGACGAAGACGGAGTTGATACCGAGGAGGCTGACGCCGCGCAGAATGAACGGGAAGACTGTCGTGTTCAGGGTCGGGCCGCCCGCTACGCCACAGGCCGCGACGCTGCTGTTAAACCGCATCGCGGGCAGGATCGCCGCCAGCGTGTCGCCGCCGACGGTGTCCACGGCGCCCGCCCATTGCTCGGAGTCGAGTGGCCGGCCGGAAGGTTTCGCGATCGTGTCGCGCTCCACGATCTCCTTCGCGCCGAGGCCGGTGAGGTAGTCGCGCAGTTCGGCTCGCCCCGTCGAAGCAGCGACGTGGTAGCCGAGGCGTGCGAGCACGGCGACCGCGACGCCACCCACCCCGCCGCCCGCCCCGGTAACGAGGACAGGATGCTCGCCCGGTGTCAGGCCACGTTCTTCGAGCGCGATGACGCAGAGCATCGCCGTGAACCCTGCCGTGCCGTAGCCCATCGCCTGTTCGAGACTCATCGTTGCCGGGAGCGGCACGAGCCATTCGGCCCGCACGCGCGCTTTCTGCGCGAAGCCACCCCAATACTTCTCGCCGACTTCCCATCCCGTCAGGATTACCCGGTCTCCCGGCTTCCAGAGCGGCGAGCGCGATTCTTCCACCGTCCCCGCGAAGTCAATCCCCGGTACCATCGGGTAACGCCGCACCACTCGCCCCTTGCCCGTCACGGCGAGGCCGTCTTTGTAGTTGAGCGTCGAATAGGCAACTGAAACGAGCACATCGCCGTCCGGCAGATCGCCGGTGGTTAACTCCTTGATCTCAGGTTGAATCGCGCCATCGGCCTCCGTCAGCACGAGCGCCTTGAATTGATCCTGTGCCATCTTGCTCTCCATCCGCTTCCTGTTGCGGCTGACTTAGCCTACCATTTCAGTTCCCAGCACGAGTTTGATAGCCTCGACATTCGGCAATAATAACAGCCAATCTTGCAACTCTTTCAGCGCGCGTGTATTCACGCCGTTCCCACTCGTATCAACGGACCCTCCATGTCCCTCAGCGGCCCGTACTGTCCATCGCACGACAGAGCCGCAAACGGAAAGTGGAGTCGGAAAATAATAGCCATCATCGAATCGTGCGTAGAATTCATCTTCCCATGCATTGATCGCTACGCGAATTACGTGGCGCTCGGCGGTCGTGAGCGGGCGATCAAAATACAGATTGAAGGTGATAGGGTCAGTTAGTATGAGTGCGACAGCACCTTTGACAACGACGAAATCGCTCCCATTTAGATAGCACAGGGTATCAAGCAGGCGGATTGGAAGTGTCAGACTATTCCGCAGCATGGCTAATTCGTTCGTCAGCACAGGGACAGTTGCACCCGTCAGACTCTCTAACAACTCGCTCCGATCCCACCATGTTGAGTGCATATATTCTGTCTGCGGTTCCGAATCGGGCGCGGTATAGTGATAGAAAGTATACCCTGTTTGGGTTTCTGACTCATTGGCACCGCCGACCGATGCCGACCTTGCATCTAAGCGAGCCGACCATCGTGGAATGAAGGAGAGTAATCGCGTCGCCAACTGCGCTTGGAATTCGGACCATCGCGGTGTCAATAGAATCATCAAGCCAGTACGGGCTTGGACGCTGTCGTGAACGCCGATGGTGATATCCGGCCCAATCGTCGTTGTGCCTCGGTATTCGTGGGGCATGGCTGGGTCATTCACGCCAAATCGGAGTGCCGCAATGCAATCATCATCGAGTGCCCGGGCCAGCAAGGAACGACCCTCGACTGTCGTGTGATAGATGCGCGGTTCATCGGAATAGATGTAGCCGTCGCTATGGGGATATACGAACGCCAACAAATCGTTGATGAGGGCGTTCAATGTCGCGACATCCCCGTGCAAAGATGAGCGTGCCCCGATTCTGCCTGTCACAGACAGCAGAGTGCTAATTTCTTGTGCTTCACCCTCTGCGTGTTCCATCACGACTCGCTTTCACAACCTCGCAATTTTCAGATCGCGATTATGGTAGCGCAACGTGCAGATCGCGTGCGACGGTGGCGATGGCGTCCCAGGTCGCATCCGGGAGGGGAATGCCCTTCTCGCTGCGGTCGGCGCGGCTGCGGGATTCCGGCTCGCCGGGGAGCAGGACTTCATCGAACCCTTCGGCGGGTTGCTGACTTTTCAGGCGCGCGGCGACGTTCTCGACCGTTTCGAGGAAATCCTCGTCGGCGCGGAAAGTGCCGGGATCAATGCAGCAGACGAAGAGGCAGGAACCGCGCTCGCCCTCCGGCACGACTTGCCCGCCGCTCAACCCGACCGCCAGCATCTCGACGATCACGGACATCGCATACCCCTTATGCCCGGCGAAGGGAAGGAGCATGCCGCCATCGTAGAACTCCTCCACGTCGGTCGTCGGGTTGCCGTCTTTGTCCAGAATCCACCCTTCGGGCACCGGCTCCCTGCGGGCGCGAGCAACCATCAACTTGCCCTGCGCGCCACCCGTCGTCGCGTAGTCGAGGAGGATCGGCGGTTGCCCGCCCGCGCGCGGAATCGCCCACGAGAACGGGTTCGTACCGAGCGCCTTCGATTTCGCGCCGAACGGTGTCGCCTGATACGGGCCGTGTGCCCCAGAGGCGGCGGCGAAGGTAATCAAGCCCTCGCGCGCGCCGAGTTCCGCCCACTCGCCGATCCGCCCCGTGTGATGACAGCGGAACGCGGAGGCCGCCGCGATGCCGATCTCGCTCGCCTTACGTGCGGCAATCGTCGCGGTCATCCGCGCGCCGACTTGGCCAAAGGTCGAATTGCCGTCCACAATCGCGGTTGCCGCCGTTTCATGTGTGATGAACGGGACATTTGCCGGGCGTAGTTTGCCGTTGTTGATGTCCGTGATGTAACTGGGAATACGGATCACACCGTGTGAGTCGTGCCCGGCGAGATTCGCGCCGATCAGCGAGCGTGTCACGCCCTCGGCATTCTCCAGCGTTGCCCCCGCCGCAAGGAAGATCGCCTGTGAAAGATCGCCCAGCGTTTCCGCATCGCGCGTCTGTACCATCTCCGTTCCTCCTCTAATCGGGTGGTCAAGATGGGTTTTGAACCACCAAGACACCAAGAACACCAATGGCACCAAGAGAGAAACAATACATAATCTGCTCCGTGTTCTTTGTGTTCTTTGTGTCTTGGTGGTTCAACTTCTCCTATGCCTTGCCGCTCTCGCGCGGGACGATTGCCGGAATCTGCGCGTCGCGGATCATCGTGTTCAGCGCCGCGACATCCTGCTCAATGATCGTATCGAGAGTAGTACGGTGTGTGTCGGCACGACTGGCGAGGCTTTCGTAGACTTCGACGGATTGCTTCGTTGGCGCGGCATCGGCCCCGGCGACCGCGCCGTAGACACCCGCCAGTTTGCTGTTCACCTTCACGGGGAAGTTGAGCGTGTCGGAGCGCACTTTTGCCTGCGTCTGGATCAGGTCTTCCTCAATCGGCGCGAGCCGTTCTTTCAGGGCGGAAATATGTTCAGTGATCGCCGGGTTGACCTTCTCATCGCTGGCGCGCTTCTCCCATTCCTCCGCCTGCGCACGGACGGCGCGGAGCGTCTTGATCGTCGCGTGCGTCTCGTTGATCGTGTCACGGATGCGGCAGAGGAGTGCGAACTGCGCGTCGAGATCCTCTTGCGCCGCCGACACGCGCGGGTCTTTCTCAATTGTAAACGACTGCGCCTGCGTCTCGTCGCCGACTGTCAAGCGCACCTGATACGTACCGGGCGCGGCGATTGGTCCGGGCAGTGTCCCTTCGGCGGTGAAGAAGCCGTCAATGCTCTCGGCGTCCGCGTAGCGCATATCCCATGTGAAGCGGTTAACGCCATTCTCCACCGGGACCTTCGGCTCTTCCTTTTTCGGCGGGGTCGTCGTCGGGGCGGGCAGTTCTCGCGTCGCCGCTCCGTCGTCGGCTTTCGACTTCTCTTCGCTCTTAAAGGTCTTGATCTCGTTTCCGGCGCTGTCGAGGAAGGTCAGCGTCACGGGACCTTCCGGCTTTTCCTTGAGGTAATACGTGACGAGGACGCCGTCCGGCGGGTTCGATCCGGCATCGAGGAAGTGTTCGACAACCGAGCCGTCCGCCTTCTTCTCCTGGGTTTTGGTGAGGATCGTCGCGCCACTCATCTGATAGTTCTTGCCGGGCGTCGCTTGCCGGAAGAAGCCGCGATTCGTCACGAAGCGAACGGTCGGGCGCGGCGGGAAGAGATGGAATGCCCCCTTCATTGTCTCATCCGTCGTCTGTCGGAGCGACGTGAGGTCGTCCAGAATCCAGAAGGCGCGGCCGTGGGTCGCGGCGATCAAGTCGGAATCCTTGACGATCAGATCGTGGATCGGCACGACGGGCAGATTCAACTGCAAGGGTTGCCAGTGCGCGCCATCATCAAACGAGACATGTACGCCGGTTTCGGTGCCCGCGTACAAGAGGCCGCGCCGTGCCGGGTCCTCGCGGATGGCGCGGGTGAAGTCATTCTCCGCGATGCCGTCCGTCATCTTCGTCCAATGCGTGCCGTAGTCGTTCGTCTTGTAGAGGTAGGGCCGGAAGTCATCGAGTTTGTAGCGCGTCGCGGCGATGTACGCGGTGGCGGGATCGTGCGGTGAGGGTTCGATGATCGAGATCAGCGCCCACTCCCCCAAATCCTTCGGTGTCACATTCTCCCAGTTCGTGCCGTTGTCACGCGAGACATGGACCAACCCATCGTCCGACCCGGCCCAGAGGATGCCCTGTTGCACCGGCGATTCCGCGAAGGCGAAAATCGTGCCGTAGTATTCCGCGCCGGTGTTGTCCTTCGTGATTGGCCCACCGGAGGCTTCCATCTTCGTCACATCGTTGCGCGTCAAATCCGGGCTGGCCGTTTCCCAACTGCTTCCCTCATCCGTCGAACGGAAGAGATGGTTGCCGGTGATGTAGAGAACGTTCGGATCATGCGGCGAGAGCATGATCGGCGCGGTCCAGTTGAAGCGGTACTTAACATCCTTCGCGCCCCAGCCGAGATGCGGTTCCGGCCAGACATTGATGTTGCGCCGCTGCCCGGTGCGCCGGTCGAGGCGGGTGATCGCACCGCCGTAACTGCCCGCGAAGATGATGTTCGGGTCGTCCGGCCGCACGGCGATGTAGCCGCTCTCGCCACCGCCGACCTCGAACCATTCCGACTGCGGGATGGCGGCCATCGCGGAACGGCTCGGCCCGGCAATCGTCGTATTGTCCTGCTGCGCGCCGTAGACGCCGTAGGGTGTCTCAGCGTCGGTCGTGACATGGTAGAACTCGGCGGTCGGCTGATTGTAGAGGGTGGACCACGTATCGCCGCCGTTGAAGGAGACCGCCGCGCCGCCGTCGTTCCCCTGAATCATCCGCTCCGGATTGTTCGGGTCAATCCAGAGGTCATGGTTGTCGCCGTGTGGGATCGGGAACTGGACAAACGTCTTTCCGCCATCGGTGGACTTGAACGCTGGGACGTTCAGCACCCAGAGCGTCTCCGGGTTCGTCGGATGCGCGTAGATATGCATGTAGTACCAGGCGCGCTGCCGCAGATTCCGATCCTCGGAGAGCCGTTCCCATGTCGCGCCGCCATCGTCTGAGCGGAAGACCGCGCCATCCTCCGCCTCGATGAGCGCCCAGACGCGGTCGCGCTTGGCGGGTGAGGCGGCGAGGCCAATCTTGCCGAGTACGCCCTTCGGCAGGCCAGAATTGCGCGTAATTTCTGTCCAGGTGTCGCCGCCGTCGGTGGTCTTGAAGATGCCGCTCCCCTCGCCGCCGCTGATCAGTTGGTGCGCGTCGCGTCGCGCTTCCCAGAACGACGCATAGAGAACGCGCGGGTTGTGCGGGTCCATGACGAGGTCGCTTGCCCCTGCCGTCTCGCTGCGGAAGAGCACCTGCTCCCACGTCTTCCCGCCGTCCTTCGAGCGGTAGACGCCGCGCTCTTTGTTCGGCCCATGCGCGTGGCCGAGCGCGGCGACATACAGCAGATCGGGGTTCTTCGGATGGATGCGGATTTTGGCGATGTGCCGGGTCTCTTCCAGGACGCAATGCGTCCATGTCTTGCCCGCGTCGGTGGATTTGTAGACGCCATCGCCGTGCGCGACGTTGCCGCGAATCGAGACCTCGCCCATGCCGACATAGATGACGTTCGGATCAGACTCGGAAACGGCGATTGCGCCAACGGAGGCCCGTTTGAAGTAGCCGTCCGAAATATTCTCCCAGAAGACACCGCCATCGGTCGTTTTCCAGACGCCGCCGCCCGTCGAACCCATGTAGAAGACTTGATCGCGCGCCGGATCGCCCGCGACTGCCACAACGCGGCCCCCACGGAATGGCCCGATCAGCCGCCATTCGAGTGCATGCCACTGGTCGCTGGCGATTGGTGTGTCGCTCATTGTTCCCCCTTCGTATCCTGTCATCTCGTCGTCGAACATGCCGCTAGTCTCGCACACGGCGCGCGGGTGGGGCAACGGTGGGAACCCTCACCCCCGACCCCTCTCCATCGCGATGGAGAGGGGAGCGAGCCTTCGTTAGACCGGGGTATTAGGGGAATGCCTGGGTATTGCGGAGGATCACCCCTCTCCGTCACGCGGAGAGGGGCAGGGGTGAGGTTGATTACAACTCGCTCACGACCTGCGGATAGACACGCTGGAATGCCTCGGCGTAGCGGATGCCGGATGCGCCACCGGCGCGGCGGGCATGGTTGGCACGATAGACGGCGCGCTCGGCGTAGTAGTCGCGCAGGTAGGATTGCGCCTTGACCGCTTCCATCGCGCGCTGCTTCTTGTCGAAGACGGCGGTGATGTCGAGGAAAGTCGTCGGCATGAAGTTGCAGAGTTCGGGCTGATGCGGTTCGAAGAGAAAGAGGGCGGGCGGCGCAATCGTGGCGAAGGCACTGGCGACGCCCGCCCCAGCCGCGAGGACGCGGGCGCGCACGGCGGCGGCATGGCCGACATCGTGATCCTGGTTGTACGGATCGCGCTCGGTATGCGTCAGGATGACAGCGGGCGCGAATTCACGGATGATCGCCGCCAGTTCTTCCAGCGCCGCGCGGGAGACTTCGAGCGGGTAATCGCCGAGATCGAGACAGCGGAAGGTCGCGCCGACCGCCTCCGCCGCCTCGCGCGCCTCCGCATCACGGACGCGCTTGACACGCTCCACTGTCTGCTCCGGTTCCTTCCAAAGTTCGCCGGACTCGCCCCGCTCGCCATATGAGAGCGCGATCACTGCCGCCGTGCCACGGTTCGCCGTCGTGACGGCCATCGCGCCTGCCGCTCGCCAGACGAAGTCCGCCGAATGCGCGCCAATCACCAGCATTTTCCGCCCGTCCGCCATTGTTTAGCCTCCCGATAGGATACCGTTGGCGAAATCCGGGGTCGCGGTCGGCAGGCGTCTTCTGGCATACTCAGGGCATCATTTACGTCTCATCTCAGGAGGTAGCGGATGTCCCTGAAGCCGGAACCCATCGGCCCGATTCC
>JBPCPB010000272.1:0-3325 GCA_050999735.1 Thermomicrobiales bacterium
GCCGACTGCTTCCCATCCGTGGTATCCTTATCCGCATGAAGAGTGGTATGCGTTCGATCAAAGGTGCGATAACCAGCAAGGTGGCGAAGGACGCGCTGATCGGCACGGGGCTGTTCGGCGCGGGCGAGGTCGCCGGGGCGTGCGCGCTCGGCTGTCTGCTCATCTGGCTGCTCCTCGCGGCCGTTATCGTCCTCCTCTGGGCGCTCGTCGCCCTGCTTGCGGCAGCGCTCCCGCTGTGAACGACGAGCGGGGCTGGCGCGGTTTCGCGCTTGTCACGATGCTCGTCTTTTTCTTCGGGTTGCTCATCTTCGCCGCCGTTTTCGATGCCTTCCTGAGCCGGTTCATACTCGTCTTTCTCGGCCTGCTCTGCGTCGTGCTGATCGGCTACGCCCTCGTGGCGTCAATCCTCCGTATGGTTGTGGGCCTCCGGAGCGCGGCGCACCCCGATAAATCTGACTCCGACCCCGACCGCCCGCGCTGAACGCGCGGCTTTCTTTCTCCCGCGCAATTCGCTACCATATGACGCACGACAACCGCGAACAGGTAAAGGAGCCACCAGATGCAGGAGATGTCACCGACCGCACCGGGAGCAATAGGAAACAACGAGATCGAGACGGTCATCACGGAGTTGCGCGATGCGCCCGAGGCCTTCACGATGCTCTTCGCGCCGGAGAGTGAGGAGACGCTTCATCACCGCCCGGCGGAGGGGGAGTGGTCCGCCGTGGAGATCGTCTCCCACCTCGCAGACCTCGACGCCTTCAACCGAACCGAGCGATTCAACGCGATCCTGATCGAAGAGAATCCCGCTCTCCCCGCCTATGAACCGGATGCCCGCGTCATGGAAGCGAACTACCAGGCGCTGACCAGTGCCGATGCGCTCAGTTTTTTGAAGCGAGAACGGGAACTCATTACCGTGCTCCTGGAGGGCCTCCGGCCGCACGAACTGGCCCGCACCGGCGTCCACCCGCGGTATGGCGAACGCACGCTCCTCCAGATAGCCGACATGCGCAATCACGACCGCACGCACCTCGATCAGGTCGCCGCCGCCATCGCCTCTGGGAAGTAACGAGTGATGAGCGATGAGCAATGAGTGGGAAATACCCCTCCTCATTGCTCATCGCTCGTTGCTCATTGCTCGTGAGAGCCAGCGCGCGGTGTTTGCGAGCATCATTTCGAGGTGCGAGAAGCAGCAATGGCTCGCGCGGGGATACCAATGCAGGGTACGGGGTGGGGTAGCGGCATCGTAGAGGCGGCGCGATTCATCGGGCGGCACGACGCGATCCTTGCCCGCTCCGACCACCAGGAGCGGCATGCGGAGGCGCGGCGCACGACGTGCGAGGCCGATCGCCGCGCAGAGGTAGGGCTGGCAATCCATTGGGAATCCCGTCACATGGGCGACTTCCCACTGCGTCAGCATCGGCATCCGCATGATGTATGCGGCCGGTTCGAAGGGCGTTGTAATCGTCACGACCGCCGCGAGGTCGGGAGATTCCGTCCCAAGATGGACGACCAGCATGCCGCCGAGGCTGACGCCGACGAGCGCGATCCGGCCATCGAGCGCTGGATGGGTCGCCACGAGCCGCCGCACGTCATCCAGGAGCGCGCCCTGATTCGGGGTGAAGCGCGCCGCTTCCCATGTCTCGCCGGTGCCGGGATTATCGAGCGCGAGCGTCGCCATACCCGCGGCGAGAAACGGTTCCCGCCAGCCATCCAATTCCTCCTTAACCGTACTGCCACCATTGAAAAAGAGGACGAGCGGCACGGGCTGAGATGGCGAGGCTATGGGTGGCAGCGCGAGATAACCGGGCACGCGCGCCCCCCGAAATGTCAGTTCGATCCGTTCGCTCGGCGGATCGCGGAGCGGCGCGACGAGACGATAGAGCGCGGCGGCACGGTGAGCCAGAGCACGTTTGTGCTCCACCGGCTCGTAGATGAGGAGCTGCGCGGCATGGACAGCGAGGGCAGCAGCATGCAGGGCATCCCGCCGTGCGATCAGATCAGACGCGCCGTCCGCCGCATGGAGGTACTCGTCCGCGAGATCGGACCACGCTTCCGGCCAGGCAGCCCACGATCGGATACGCGCAAGCGTCGCCATGCCCGCCACACGCGGTAACCCTACGGGCACGAGCCGGTCAAGGACGCCATTTGCCGGCCCCGCCGCACCGCGCCAGCGGAATGCGCGGTCAATCAGGGCCGGGGAAATCAGCCGGTTGCTGATTGAGACGGCGAGGGAAAGGCGGCGCACGAGCGGTGCGGATGCCAATTCTTCCATTCCCACAGCATACCGCACCACCACCGTTCACGGGAGAGCCAACATCGGGTACGATAGGGAAGGGATGTGTCCGTACATGACGAGTAGCCAGTAGTCAGTAGACAGAGACGGGAGCACGGACATTCTTTGGCTGGGCGTTGATAGATGCCGATACCTCGCCAATCTCTTCTGACTACTGACTACTGGCTACGACGAGGTGACGATGCGACAGCGTGTTTTCTGTTGGATGATTGTTGGGTTCGTGCTCTTGGCGGGCGTGATGTGCGCGTTTCGTGCGACATATCGCACCTCTGCGGCCGCGTTTGCCGATCCCGCGTTCGCGCGGACATGGGCGCGGACGGACGGGCCGGTGAGTAGTGGGGCGGTGGCGCGGACATGGATCTGGGGGCCGGAACCGCGCACCGGCACCCTCACCGAGCCGTACCGGGATGCGCCGGGTGGCACGCGGCTCGTCCAGTATTTCGACAAGAGCAGGATGGAATTGATCAACCCGCAAGGCAATCCAGCAGACCCATTTTACGTCACGAACGGCCTGTTAGCGACGGAAATGCTCACCGGCAATGTCCAACTCGGCGACGCGTTCTTCGAGACGCACAACCCGGCGGCGATCCCGGTCGCGGGCGACCTCGATGACCCGGCAGGCCCGACCTATGCCACCTTCAACCCGCGCCGTAACGCCCCAGCGCTCGCCAGCGGCACACCGATCACCGCGACCGTGACGCGAGATGGGCAGGTCACCGATGACCCCACACAGGCAGGGAAGGCGACCGCGCAGCAGTACGTGCCCGAGACGAAACATACCGTCGCCGATGTCTTCTGGACCTTCATGACGAGCAGCGGCATCGTGGATGGCGACGCGACCGAGCCGCCCTTCCGCTCGCCCTTCTACGCGACCGGCTTCCCGATCACGGAGGCATATTGGAGTACGGTACGCGTCGCCGGGCAGGAACGCGCCGTCCTGATTCAGGTCTTCGAGCGGCGCGTGCTGACCTTCACGCCGGACAACCCGCCCGGTTTCACTGTCGAGGCAGGCAATGTCGGCCTCCACTATCG
>JBPCPB010000288.1:0-11127 GCA_050999735.1 Thermomicrobiales bacterium
CGCACCCATCCGGTCGCGAGTCGCCAATCGAATAATACGTTCGCAAATGTCACGGTTTGCGTCGTGAGGTCATGGATCATCGCGGCGTATTCCGGATACGTTACCCCTTGCGTCTGCTCCACGACGACGATTCCTGCGTGTTGATCGCGGATGTGCCATCGGTGCGTCCAGAGATGCCATGCGTCGTGGAGCAGAGCGAAGTCGTCGCGATTGTGGGTAACGACCACCCATTCGCGCTCAGTGGCGTAGAGCAGTTGGTGCGGGTCCGGCGACCGCAATCGTCCTTCAGCATAGGTAGAAAACACGAGATGACCATACGACCGCAGGGGCTCTTCAAGGATCGCTGATACATTCTCATCGAAATAGAAGGCCGCCACCCGGTCTCAACCCTCGCGATTGAGAATGAGTCGCGCGTCAATGACCGCCTTATTCCGTTCGTAGAAAGCGATTGCGGCCTCCATCGCTTCGTAGGGAATCGCATAGTCTCGCGCCACCTGATCGGCATTACTATAGCCATCCTCAAGCCACCCGATCAACGCCCAAACCGGGACACCACGTACATTCACTCGCGTGTTCGAAAGCCCCGGCTTGGCAGGGTGCGGTTCAATGTACTTCGCAATCAGCGCGTCCGCGTTGTGAATGCGTGTCGTTGCCATACTCACTGCTCCTTCACTCTCAGTATAGAGCGCGGTGGAGCAGGAAACAACGGCTTCAATGTCACTTTGGCGTCAAATCGCGTTGCCCATCCGTGATCGGTATGCTATGCTGCATGCCAACAACTGAAGAGACTCCGGACACTCATCACGAGCGGTGGAGGGACAGGCCCGACGAAGCCCGGCAACCTTCCTCACGAGTGAGGATGGTGCCAATGCCGCCAGCGCATCCGCGTTGGACGATGAGCGGTCCGCCGAACCCCTGAACGCCAGGAGAACGTGCGGCTGCTCATTATGGGTGGCCGTTTTGCTGTCACCGGAGTCTTCGCATAATGGGGTACAGGGTTGGCGGTGCAGACAGACGGACAAGAGAACTTCCGGGCGGTGGCGTGGCGCAACGGTGCGGTCGTGTTGATAGACCAGACCCGCCTGCCGCACGAGGAAGTCTGGCTGACCCTCCGCACGCCGGACGAGGTCGCCCACGCGATCCGTATGATGCAGGTGCGCGGCGCACCCGCGATTGGCGTCGCTGGCGCGGCTGGGGTCGCTCTCGCTGCCCACGAATGGGACGCGCAAGATACGCGTATGCTCACCATGCACATCGCCATGCGTGCCGAAGAACTGCGGGCGACGCGCCCCACGGCGGTCAACCTCGGCTGGGCGATTGACCGGATGATGCGCGTTGCCCGTGCCGCCGCGCCCGCTGGCCCCGCCACCCTTCGCGCCGCGCTCGTCGCCGAAGTGGGGGCGATCGCGGACGAGGATCGGGCGCAGAGCGAGCGGATGGCGGCGTACGGCGCGCCACTGATGCCCGCCGGCGGCATCCTCACGCATTGCAACACCGGCGCGCTCGTCACGGCGGGCGGCGATGGGACGGCGCTTGCCGTGATCCGCGCCGCGTGGCGGCAGGGTATGAACCTCCATGTCTACGCGGACGAAACGCGCCCGCGCTTGCAGGGCGCGCGGCTGACGATGTGGGACCTGAAGCGATGGGGAATTCCCTCGACATTGATCGTGGATGGCGCGGCGGCCTCGCTGATGCGGCGCGGGCTGATTCAGGCGGTGATTGTCGGCGCGGATCGGATCGCCGCGAATGGCGACACAGCGAACAAGATCGGCACCTACAGCGCCGCCCTCGCCGCCCGCGCGCACGGCATCCCCTTCTACGTCGCCGCGCCGTACTCGACCTTCGATCTTTCCATCCCAGACTGCGACGCGACCCCGATCGAGGAGCGCGCGGCGGCGGAAGTGACTGACATCGGCGGCGTCCGCATTGCGCCCGAAGGCATCGCCGTCGCCAACCCGGCTTTCGACATCACGCCCGCCGAATTGATCACCGCGATCATCACGGATACGGGAATTCTGCGTTCACCCTATCGAGAGGCGATTCGCGTGATGGCGGATCGCGAAGCCGCGACGGCGCATGCCGCCGACTGATGACCGCAACGAGGAAGAAGGGCGCATGACGGACGACAGTAGACGTGGAATCGGGACGAGAGACGGCGCGGCGATCCGGCCGAAAGAGGTCGTGGTGACTGGCTCACTCGCCTACGACTTTATTATGGACTTTCCCGGCGATTTTCGGGACCATATCATGCCGGACAAAGTCCATGTCCTCAGCATTTCCTTCCTCGTGGAGAAGATGAAAAAGCAGCGCGGCGGTGTGGCGGGGAATATCGCTTACTCACTCGCGCTCCTCCAGCAGCCCTGCTCGATTCTCGCCACGGCGGGGGCGGACGACTTCGACACCTATCGTGCCTTTCTCGAACAGATCGGCGTGGATACCACCGCCGTGATCGGCGTGCCGGAGGAGATGACCGCTTCCTGCTTCATCACGGCGGACACGAAGAACAATACCGTGATGGGCTTCTATGCCGGTGCGATGGCGCGCAGCGATCTGACCTCATTTCACAACCTTGATGGTGGTGGCATCAAGGTGGCGCTGATCGGGCCGACGGTGCCGGAAGCGATCGAGCGGTTTCCGAAGGAATGCCGGATGCTCGGCATCCCATTCGTCTACATGCCCGCCTGGCAGACGACCATCATGGACGGCTCGGCGCTCGCGGATGGACTGAAGGGCGCGACTGCCTTTCTCGGCAGCGACTATGAGTTCGCGGCGATGAGTGAGAAAACGGGCCTCTCCGAAGACGCGATGCTGCACGAACTCGCCTCCAATGGCGCGCTCGTCAAGACGCTCGGCGGCGAGGGGAGTCTGATTCGCACCCGCGAAGCGATCTATGCAATTCCCATCGCTCCGGCGCGCGAAGTCGTGGATCCGACGGGCGGCGGCGATGCCTACTGCGCGGGCCTGCTCACCGGCATCGTACGCGGCTGGGATTGGGCAGTCACGGGGCGCATCGCGGCGCAGGCGGCGACCTATGCCATCGAACTATACGGCCCGCAGGCGCATACCTACACCTGGGCCGAGTTTGCGGCGCGGTACCAGAAGAGTTTCAACGAAGTGCTGAGTGCTGAGTGCTCAGTGCTGAGTGGGACACGGTAATCTCGGGAGATGGGGAACGATGAGTACTGTGGGGGAGTGACTCAGTATTCAGCACTCAGCACTCAGCACTCAATGGACTGGAAGGAGCGTTTGGTGAGTAACACGTTCATGCAATCGGAGAAACTCTTCTTCACCTCGGAATCGGTGACGGAGGGGCATCCCGATAAGATGTGCGACCAGATTTCGGACGCCATCCTCGATGCAATCCTCGCGCAGGACCCACAGGCGCGCGTCGCCTGCGAGTCCGCGACGACGACGGGCCTGGTCGCGGTGATCGGGGAGATTACGACCACTGCGTATGTGGACATGCCGGCGGTCATCCGCCAGACGATCCAGGAGATTGGCTACACGCGCGAAGCGGACTGCCACTTCGATGGCGGTTCGGTGGGCGTGACGGTTGCCATTGGCCAGCAGTCGCCGGACATCGCGCGCGGCGTTGGTCTCGACGGCGATGAAGTCGGCGCGGGCGATCAGGGCATGATGATCGGCTTCGCCTGCAACGAGACGCCGGAACTGATGCCGCTGCCGATCGCGCTGGCGCATAAACTCGCCCTCCGCCTGACGGAAGTGCGGAAGAATGGCACGCTGACGTATTTGCGGCCGGACGGCAAGAGCCAGGTGACGATCGAATACCGGTTCGGTAAGCCGGTGCGCGTGGATACGGTCGTCATCTCGACGCAGCACGACGCGGTCGTCGAGCAATCCCAGCTCCACAAGGATATTGAGGCGCTCGTCATCCGCGACGTGATCCCCGCCGGGATGATGGATGCAAACACGAAAATCTACATCAACCCGACTGGCCGCTTCGTCACCGGTGGGCCGGTAGGCGACGCGGGCCTGACCGGCCGCAAGATCATCGTGGATACCTACGGTGGCATGGCACGGCATGGCGGCGGCGCCTTCTCCGGCAAAGACCCGACCAAGGTGGACCGCTCGGCGGCGTACGCGGCACGATACGTGGCGAAGAATATCGTCGCGGCGGGCCTCGCCGATCGCTTCGAGGTGCAGTTGTCGTATGCTATCGGCGTGCCAAAGCCGCTCTCGATCATGGTCGAGACGTTCGGCACCGGCAAAATCCCGGACGAGAAGTTGCAGGAATTGATCGCCGCGCACTTCAACCTGACGCCGCGCGGTATCATCCGCGAACTCAATCTGCGCCGTCCGATCTACAAGCAAACCGCCGCGTATGGTCACTTCGGGCGCGACGATCTGGACCTCCCCTGGGAGAAGACGGACAAGGCCGAGACCTTGCGCGCCGCCGCTGGGATCGCGGAACGTGAGATGGTATTGGCGGACGATTAGGGCGGGGAACCTCACCCCCCGACCCCCTCTCCTTTGCTTTGCAGCAAAGGAGAGGGGGAGAAATGCGGGATTTCGTAGGGGCGGTTCGTGAACCGCCCGCCTCATTCGGCAATAACAGACGATGTGTAGACAAAACGCCGATGATAGTGTAGTATCTTCTGTGGAGATTGCTCCATAGGTGAGATTCGTCGGTTTTCGGAGGTGGGAATGACGGCAACGACGGTTGATTACGACATTGTGGATATCGGTCTTGCGGAGCAGGGGCGGATGCGGTCGGACTGGGCGGAGCGGCAGATGCCCGTCCTGCAGACGATCCGCGAGCGGTTCGCGAAGGAGCAGCCGCTCAAGGGTTTGCGCATCGCGGTGAGCCTGCACATCACGACGGAGACGGCAGTCCTGCTGCGGACGCTGAAGGCGGGCGGTGCGGAAATTGCCCTCTGCGCCTCGAACCCGCTCTCGACGCGCGATGATGTCTGTGCCACGCTCGTCGCGCACGAGGAAATCCCGGTCTACGCGTACTATGGCGAGGATGTCCAAACGTATTACCGGCATGTGGATCAGGTGCTGGCGCACAAGCCGCAACTGACGATGGACGACGGCGCGGACCTGATCGTCAAACTCCACGAGATGGGCGGCGAAACGCTCGGTCGCGTGATCGGTGGCATGGAGGAGACGACGACGGGCGTCATCCGCGTCCGCTCGATGGAGCGGAACGGCATCCTGAAGTTCCCGGTCGTCGCCGTCAACGACACGCCGACCAAGCGCTTCTTCGACAACCGCTATGGCACCGGCCAGAATACCGTAGATGGTATCCTGCGCGCGACAAATATTCTCATCGCGGGCAAAGCGGCGGTCGTCGCGGGCTATGGCTGGGTCGGACGCGGCATCGCGTTGCGGCTAAAGGGCATGGGCGCGAACGTCATCATCACCGAAGTCTCGCCAATCGCCGCGCTTGAAGCGGTGATGGAAGGGTACCGCGTCATGCCGATGGCGGACGCGGTCAAGGAGGCGGACATCATTGTCTCCGCGACGGGCGGCACCGAGATCGTCTCCCGCACGCACTTCGCGGACCTCAAAGAAGGCGTCCTCTTGTGCAACAGTGGCCACTTCGATGTCGAGATTGACGTCAAGGGTCTGCGCGAACTGGCCGTCTCGCACAAGATGGTGCGCAACAACACCGAAGAATATCTGCTCCCCAGCGGCCAGCGCGTCTACCTCCTCGCGGAGGGGCGGCTCGTCGGCCAGGCGGCGGCGGAAGCAAGCCCGGCGAGCGTGATGGACATGTCCTTCGCCGATCAGGCGCTGGCGACCGAATGGCTCGTCCAGAACCAGGCGTCGCTCGAACCAAAGGTCTACAACATCCCATCCGAACTCGACCTCGGCGTCGCGAAACTGAAACTGGCAACGCTCGGCATTAAGATTGACGAACTCTCCGCGCGCCAGAACGAGTACAACAACGCCTGGCAGGAAGGGACCTGAGCCGTCCACGGATCAGCAGATAAGGCACGATGCGGGAGGGGCGAAAGCCTCTCCTTTTTTCAATGCCGGTTAGTCTGAAGCGAGCGGCAGTGGTGGTTGCGAAGATCGCTGGGCACTGGTCGGCCAAGTGGTCGCGGCATCGTTGTCTGAGGACAGTTCGGATTCTGCCTGATCTATTTCGTTGCCCCACTGCGCCCATCCTTCGCGTGTATGGCGCGCGAATAATTCGAGGTACGGGCCGGGGCTACATTGTTCGATAACATCGTACAGTTGATCCGGTTTGCGCGAATGCTCCCGCTTCTGTGAAACGAGGATATTCGTTTGTCTCCGTCCGGGTGCAAGCGTCCGAAAATTGCCGCGCGTTCCGAAAAGAACGAGTTCCGTCACATTGCGAAAGTAAAAGCCGACCCCTCTTCCATCTGGCCCACCATCTTTGCGCACCTTGTACCAAACGAGATTTGTTTTGTACGTGAATCCCCATTTCTTCATCACTCCTAAGCCTTCGAGTACAAGTGCATTTGGCACCCAGAGGTAGAGATGGCTCTTTGGTAACGCAAGTTGCCCGATTGGGAGATCTTCGATCTCATTGTTTGTCATCGTTGCGTAACGCGAGAGACGCCGATGTTCGGGAGCCATCTTGCCGGTTCGGTTCGAGAATCGCCATGGGGGATCGGCGAGAATTGTGCTGAATTGCCCCAAATCGGCAGAGAGCAAGTCTTCGGCGGCAAAGGTGTGATCTCGCTCGGGATTCATGGTCGGTCTCCCTCTATGTAAAGTTTGGACGATATGCCGAAGACGAGGATTGGGCAACCTCCCGCGCCACTGCCCTGAATCCGTGGAAGAAGTTTTCGCATGTGTGTCGTTGATTCCCCGTACGACGAGCCTCTTCCCAGTGCGTTGAAAAGTGTCTAAAGTTCGTCGCATCGTGTGATGATGACCCCAATGCTGATTGTGCGCAGATCGAACAGTACCCGAAAGTTATTCAGGTCACGGTCATAGAATGGATCCTTGTTGTTCCACTCAATCTCCAGACCGATCTGGTTCTTATAGCAGTCAATCTTATGGGTCGGATTGATGCGTTCCGTTCCATCCACCAGTACGCGCGTGTCGAATCCCTTCTCGACCCAACCGGCACGAGTCAAGTGGCGATCAATCGCGGCCGCGACTTTCGACTTCTGACCGCCTGGGATTGTGATGTCGCTCCTGTACAGACGGAAATCCGTCAACAGGTCAAGAATATCGCTCCATTCAGCGGCGAAGTCGCTCGAAAGAATAGCGACAGCATGCCGCCACTCATGGATCTCGTAATGCTCCTGAATGAATAGCGGATAGAATCGGCTGGCATAAGTCCTCTACGGCGTCGTTATCGGGTTTCATCGTTCGCATGGTACGTACATAGAACAGCCGTGTCAATCGTTTGGCCGGCAAAGAAAGAGGGGAGCCGCACGCCTGCGTCTCCCCTTTCATGCGCCATGTCGGCGCGCCGGTTGTCGGTTCATGAGTGATGAATGGTTACCTCATGCCCATCTCTACGTTTCGGAACGTCGTCAGGCTGCCCCGGCCGCTTCCAGCCGCTGGCCGACGATGACGAGCGTGCGACCAACGCGCGCCGCCAGGGCGACCTTTGCGCGCTGGGCGCGTTGCGCGCGCTCCGCTTCCTGGAGCAACTGCTCGCGTTCCGCCTGCGCTATTCGTTCCTCGACGTACATCCGGGCCAATGCCACACTCTGTAAAGACAACATGGTGTTCACCGCTTTCCTTGCCGGGTGCGGTAGTAAGCCCACCACACCCGCTATCTTCGTTGTTTCTCTCGCTGCTTCTTCCGGCGGAAGAGAAGGATTCGCACCTCGGTGAGTCCTTGCTCCACGAGGATCACCGCGTCCGCGATACTCGGGATCGTGGCCGCATCCGGGGCTGTTTTCTTCATCGGGTCACTCCTTTCCGTGTCGTCATGCGCGTCGTTCGCGTCTTCCGTGGCGCCATCTGCCACTCCTTTCTCGTGTACCCGGCGCTCGTGCACCGCACCGGGCGGGCAAAACAAAACCGGCGGCCCCGCTTGTGGGGACCGCCGGCGTGGTGCCGACTGTGGTGACGAAGGGCGTCAGTCAATGACGCTCCGCGCGCGGTGATCCCCCCGTGAAACGGTGGCAAGCGGGTTCGCGTTGCCGGTACCAAAGCGGACATACTTAACCATCGGGGACCTCCTTTCCGTCGCGTTCATGCGCTCGTATCGCGGTATCGCCATATTCGCGACAGCGCATACCCTGCCGCATCGCTAGGATAGCATCCCAAACGGGGAAGTCAACCTGTTCGTTTGGACAGGTTGATGGCACATTATGATCGGAGATCAATCGTCGGGAAGAGCATGCGGTCGAATCGCGCCGCGCCGCCGTCACCGAGACGGAGAATCGTTTGAAGACAAACGGTGGTCTGGACGCGGAGCGACACGACATCCACGCCGTGGCAGCGGGCCGGGAAGGGTGCGAGGTTGAGCAGGGCAGCGGTCCAGATTTTCCGCGCTCCTTCGCCGTTGCCGCGCGTGATATGGAAGCAGGCGACGCTCACCTGAATGATGCCCTGCCAGAGGACGCGGATATAGCCCGGCTCGTGCAGCCATGCGTGCTCCAACGTTTCGTGGCACTGGAAGTATTCACCCGCGTTGAACTCGCGCACGGCCTGGACGAGTGCGGGCGGGGGCGGATCGGCGCACCGACCCGTGTCAATCAGCCGGTACTTGTGATCGCGCACCTCGCCCGGTTGCGCTTCCGGCGGTTGGTAGCGGGGCATCAGTCGCTCTCTCCGCGCGCGATGGGCAGGGTGAGAAAGAAGGTACTGCCCACCCCCGGCATGCTTTCCAGCCAGATACGCCCGTGCATCAGGGCAAGCAGCCGCCGCGTGAGTGTCAGGCCGAGGCCGGTCCCTTCGTACTTCCGGTTAATCGAAGTATCAATCTGCCGGAATTCCTGCCAGATGAGGGGGATGTCCGCCGCCCTGATGCCGATACCGCTGTCCGCGATGGCGATCTGCGCCTCGGTATCCGCATTGATGCTGGCAGTGAGGGTAATCGTGCCGCCATCGGGCGTGAACTTGTTCGCATTGGAGAGGACGTTGAGAATCACTTGCCGCATCCGGCCGGCATCCGCGTAGACGGGTGGAAAGTCCGGTGGCACGGTGTAGGTATAGCGTTGCAGGCGTTGTGCGAAGAGCGGCGACATGATGCGATCCACGCTGGCCAATTCGCGCCGGAGATCGAGTGCCGCGGGCGAGAGCGTCATCTGCCCCGCCTCAACCTTGGTGAGGTCGAGTACGTCGTTGATCAGCGTCAGTAGGTGCTGGCCGCTGCGAAGGATGTCGAGCAGGCTTTCGCGCCGTTCCTCCGGCTCCGCGATAATGTCATCATACAGGAGTTCCGCAAAACCGATGATCGCATTCAGCGGTGTACGCAGTTCGTGGCTCATCGTCGCGAGGAAGATACTCTTGTGTTTGTTCGCCTCAGCGAGATCCGCATTGAGGAGGCGTAGTTCCTCCACTTGCCCCTGCACGCGTTCGTACAACCGAGCATTTGCCACGGCGATAGCGACCTGCGCCGCAACGCGTTCGATCCGCCGCGCGTCCTCGGGCGTCAACGTATCCACCCTGTTTCCCATCACCGAGAGGACGCCGATCGGCTGCCCGGTAACGACGAGCGGCGCGAGGACAATGTTGGTCGGATATTCGGACATCGCTAAGCGAGGAGGAAGCGGCAAACCCTCCGTGGCGATATTGCCGATGTAGAGTGGCTTCCCCGACGTAAAGACGTAGCCGCGTAGTGACTCCTGAAGCGGGATGCGTTGACCGCGTTGATTGCCTGTCTCACCGGTATCGGTGATGACGAGCAGTCCCTCCATGTCCGCTTCGACGACGCAGATTGAAGCGCGGTCGTACGCGACCATCTCCCGCAAAGACGAGAGCACGCGATCGAGCACCGTCGTGAGATTCAGCGACGAACTGACGACCTGGCCGATGGCGTTCAAATACTCCACATCGTCCGCGCGATGCTGGAGTTCTTCGGCGAGACGGGCGTTCTGCATCGCGACGGAGAGTTGCTCCGCGACGCGTGCGGCAAGGTCAACCTCCGCGTCGGTGAACCAGTGTAGTTCCTCCGTCGCGTCAACGCCAATGACGCCGATCATCTCGCCGCGCACGACAATCGGCACGAGGAGAATGGATTTGGCATGTCGCGCACGCCATAACTCGCGCTCCACATCGGCGATGGGATCCGTTTCGATGTCGTTGATCGCGAGAGGCGTGAGCTGGCGCATCAGATATTCGAAGGCGGGATTATGCGCGACGGGAATATGCATGTTTTCCCAGGCGATGCGCTGCCCCACCGAGGAAAAAGCGACAATCGTTGCATACGTGCGGTCCTCACTCAGCATGGAGATGCCGCCCTGCGAGAAGCCAAACAAAGCAAGCAGGGCTTCGGTCGCCGTTTGGCAGAGAGAAATGAAATCGTGCGATGAACTGACGCCAATCGCCATTCGGTTGAGGGTCGCGAGGTCGGCGTTTTGGCGGCGCAACTCCCGATTGCTCTCCTCCATCGCCCTTCGGAGCGTCACTTCCTGCGTCACGTCTGAGATGGTCGCAAGCAGGCGGATAACGACGCCGTCTCGATCCCGCACGGGTGCGAACGAGAAGTCCCAATACGCCGGAACGTCGCCGCCAAGCGGAAATGCCTTAATTTGCAATGGCTCACCGACGCGGACGACGTACCGGCAGGCTGCGGCGAAGCGGCGGATATTGGGATCGTTCGGCAAGTCGCGAATTCGGCGCCCGATGACCGCGCTTTCGCGCCACGGTGCGCCCGGCAGCGAGCGTACGGTCGTGTTCGCGGCGAGTATCCGCAGGTCGCGCACATCCATGACGACAACGCCGATGGGTAGCAAGTCGAGGATCGGGCCGGACAATGCATCCGCGCGTGCCAGGCCGGAGATTGCGCTGTCTTCCTTGTACATGGCCACCGATCTATCCGCCACATGCCACCTCGCGCCGTTTGAACGTACAACGATTGTCGCATACGCACTCGCGAGCGTAAACGTCCGTCCATTCTTTTGCTCATCGTGTGGATATTCTTACTGGAAGCACCGTGGAGTGGATGCGTTTCAAAGCCGGTCAGTCAGCCTTCGCTGTTGCCACGGTGGTAGTGCAGGC
>JBPCPB010000314.1:0-7230 GCA_050999735.1 Thermomicrobiales bacterium
TAACCACCAAGGCACCAGGAACACCAAGGACGCCAAGGGGGTCTCATCGGTCTTGTCTCTTGGTGTCCTTGGTGTTCCTCTGTGTCTTGGTGGTTCACGTTCCCTCCGTTTTGAAACTGGCTCTTAGTCCTTAGTCCTCCGAAATCGTCACTTTGTTGATCGTGATCGGCTCGGCGGGCTTGGAGCGGGCGCCATCGCCACCGGGCAGCAGCGGGACTTTGACCATGCTGTCCACGACATCCATGCCCTCAGTCACTTTCCCAAAGACGTTGTACTGCTTCGGCAGGCGGCCGCGCAGGTCCGCGACGCAGACGAAGAACTGGCTGCCATTCGTGCCGGGGCCACTGTTCGCCATCGCTAATGTGCCCTTTTCGTAGTCGCGGTGGCTCGGGATGTCCTCATCCGCGAATTTGTAGCCAGGGCCGCCACTGCCGGTGCCCGTCGGGTCGCCGCCCTGTACGACGAAGCCAGGAACGACGCGATGGAAGATTACTCCATCATAGAAGCCCTCATTCGCGAGGAAGACGAAGTTGTTCACCGTCATCGGCGCGGTATCGCTGTACAACTCAGCCGTAAATGTTCCCATGCTCGTATCGAACGTCGCGGAATAGGTTTTGCCCCGTTCGAGTGCAAATTTCGGAGCGCCTTGTCCCACATACTGATTGTTCTTCCCTGCCATTCGTGTACCCCTTTCTGAGAGTGTGACGATCCGGGTGATACCGGTCCGCCTCGAAGTCGCCCATGCATGTCCCGTTTGTTTCAATCCTCATCCAGTCACCTGCTGGATGCGATAGTCCTACTGCGTCTGGATCGTCACACTCTCCATGAACACTTTCTCGGTCGGTTTCGACTGTGCGCCGTCGCTGCCCGCCGTGCGCGGCACGGCGAGGATTTTGTCAATAACGTCAAGCCCTTCGGTTACTTTGCCGAAGATGTTGTACTGCTTCGGCAGCGCGCCCTTCGCGGTCAGGTTGTCCACACAGATGAAGAACTGGCTGCCGTTCGTGTTCGGGCCGCTGTTCGCCATCGCCAGCGTTCCCTTCTCGTAGTTGCGGTTAGCGGGGATCGGCTCGTCGGGGAACTTGTAGCCGGGGCCACCGGTACCCGTGCCGGTCGGGTCACCACCCTGGATAACGAACCCCGCAACGATGCGGTGGAAGATCACCCCATCGTAGAAGTGGTCGTTGGCGAGAAAAACGAAGTTGTTCACCGTGATTGGCGCCGTATCCACGAATAGGTCCGCCTTCATTGTCCCCTTGTTCGTGGCAATGGTCGCGGTGTACTTCTTCGCCTTGTCAATCGTCATTGGCGGCGGCGATTTATATTTGCCATTGCGGCTGGCGACATCCGCGGTGTTCGCCGCCGCGCTCGCCGGTACTTGCGATGCCGCCGCTGCCGCGCCACCCGGTATTGCCGAGGCGATTGCCTGCGCGGTGCTTGCCGCACCGGCCGGAACCGCCGACGCTGCCGCTTGCACTGTCCCCGCAAGGCCACCCGGCGCATTCCCCGCCTTAGGCGTCTCCGTCGCCGTACTGCTACCACATGCTGCTAACGCCAGCACTACGGCCGATGCCGCGCCAAATGCCAGCACGCGCCGCCGCGATAGTCGGACGCCATTGTCCATATCCATCACACACACGAAAATAATCCTTCCTTTCTCGACGGCATGCGCCATCGAGGGAGGGCGGTTCACGAACCGCCCCTACGCATCCACTGTTTCCGGCGTACCCGCGAGGCCGAGCCGTTCCGCCTGCGTCGTGAGGGCTTCGATGGTAAACATGATGTGGTCGTCGAATTCCAACCCAAGTTCTGCCGCACCCTGCACGAGATCGTCCCGGCTGACGGCTCGCGCGAACGCCTTGTCCTTCATCTTCTTGCGGACGGATTTGGCATCCACATCCGCGACTCGTTTCGAGGGGCGGACGAGGGCAACCGCGCTGATGAAGCCCGTCAGTTCGTCCACCGCGAACAGTGCATGCTCCATCCGCGTCTCGCGGGCGACGCCGCTGTAATCCGCGTGAGAGAGAATCGCGCGTGTGACAACCTCCGGATAGCCGGCGGAGCGGAGGTATTCGACCGCCTTGAAGGGATGCCCGGTCCCGTCCATCGTCGGGTACCGCTCGTAATCGAGGTCGTGCAGGATGCCGACGACGGCCCACGCTTCCTCATCCTCGCCAAAACGCCGGGCATAGGCGCGCATCGCCGCCTCGACTGCCAGGACATGCTTGCGCAGGCTTTCACTCGCGGTCCACTCGCAAAAGAGCGCCCATGCTCGCTCGCGGTCTCGCGCGACATCGGTCGTCACCGCGTCGTTCTCCTTTTTGTGCCCGCGCCACACCACACCGACCATACCCGGCCCGGCGAAGCATTGTCGCACACCAGCCCGGCGTGGGACAAACCCCGGGATAGGAATGCTTTGAACCGCAGAGAAGCAGAGGAAGCAGAGGAAACAAGAAGAGAGGGTGCTTGAAAGTATCCCTGTTTTTTTCTGCGTCCTCTGCGTCTCTGCGGTGCGAAATCGGACTACGCCTTCGGCTTCTTCGGCTTGCGTGTCTCTTTGCCGCCCTTGTCCTTTTTACCCATGTGCGACGCTCCTTTCACGTTCTCGTACCATCGCACGTTCCGGCGTGGGATGCAATGGGTTCCGGCCACAAAGCGGGTGATGATATACTTCATCGGTTACGAGAATGCCGGAGGAGCAAGGAGCAGATGACCGATCACCATTTCCGCCACCTGAAGCCGCATGAGGACCCGTTCACCGGGATCGAGACCTTCCCCGCACCGCCGGAGGTAACGGTCGTGCGGATGGTCTCCGATGAGGTGACGGCGCTCTGTCCCGTCACGGGCCAGCCCGACTGGTACGAAGTGGCGATTACCTATCGCCCGGACGCATCGTGCATCGAATCGAAATCGCTGAAACTCTATTTTCAGACCTTCCGCAACAACGGCATCTTCGGCGAGGCATTCGCGGCCCGGGTCGCGCGGGACATTATGGAGGCATGCGCGCCGTATTGGGTCCGCACGACAGTCGTGCAGAAGCCGCGTGGCGGTATCACGATTACCGCCAACGCGAAAGTGGTCCGGGAGCTGCGCGGATGACGCTTCACCGACGCACGATTGGTTTTGTGTTACTTATGGGATATGTAGCGGCGATTGTGTCGGCGAACTGGGCGATTGCGCGGTTCGGTATTGTCCCCGTCGGCTTTGGGCTGATGGCCCCGGCGGGTGTCTTCTTTGCCGGCCTCTGCTTCGAGTTCCGCGACCTCGTGCAGGATACCCTCGGACGGTGGTGGGCGGTCCTCGCCATCCTGATCGGCGCGTTCCTGTCCGCATTCATTTCGACGCAGTTCGCCGTCGCCAGTGGCGTCGCCTTCCTCTTGGGTGAATTGGCGGACTTCACGATCTACACGCCGATGCGTCAGCGGTTCTGGCTCGTGGCGATGATCGTCGCGAATACAATCGGCGACATCGTGGACAGCGCGATCTTCCTCTATCTTGCCTTCGGCTCACTTACTTTCATCACTGGCCAGGTGATTGGCAAAGCATACTGCACGCTCATCCCCGTCGCCCTTCTCTGGTTCATCCGCCGTTTCCTCCAAGCCCGCCGCGTCTCCATCGCCGTGACATAGACCTGCGGGCGAAGAAACCATCCGCTCGACACTGTAGGCTTCTGCAGGGAACGCGGGCTGAAGCCTATGTTACCGCGTGCGGGATAAAATCCACCGCGATGTTCCGCAGGGCGGCGTTGTGGAATACCTCGGAGAGCGCATCCGCCGAGGCATAGCGGCGGGCGGGGATGACGCGTGCCGTGATGCGTGCATTCACGCGCGCGGACGCAAAGGGCCACAGGTCGAGGGCGACGGCGCCGTTCCCGCGATGATGGAACATCACATCAAGCAGCGGTTGGCCCTCCGGTCGGAACGCCGGAGTCTCCTTCGAGGAGCCAAAGCGCCCGATACCGAGGCAGACTGCGAGCGAGAGCGCATCGCACGCCTGCAGGAGCGGCGTGCTCTGTTGCGTCATGACCAGCCAATTCGCTCCATCGTTCCGTCGCAACATCTGTAATCTCCTTACGGCGCGCAGTAGCGCCAGCGGTAGTAGTGCTGGCCGATGTTGCCCATCTCTACCTTGAAAGCATCCGGATTGTCCGCGGTGTACGTCAGCACCCGCCGCTCGAAGACCTGCACCATCACCTGCTTCGGCGCACCACCCACCTTCACACTCGTCAGGAACGGCTCGCTCTTGGCGTAGCCAATCGTCAGCAGCCCCACCGTGTCCCGATACGCCGCGAACGCCTGCGGCACGTTGTGCTGCGTCACGCCATCATAGACCGTCAGGGCAGTTGGGCCGGAGCCAGTACGTGACGCACCCGGCGTGACCGCCCCGCTCGCCGCCACGCTTGTCGTCACCATGTTCCCGATTTGCGTCGGGGTGGAGGCGAGCAGGGCGGCGGCAGTCGTGCCGAGGGCGGCGTACGTTGGCCCGGCGTTGTCCGGGTCTCCGGCAATCGGTATATTGGCTGCCGGGCGGGGCTGGAAGGTGGTATCGCCGAGTTGCAGTTGCCCGCTGATCAGTTCGTTGGCGAGCAGGCCGTTGGTGACAGCGCCGCTGCTCGGGTTGGTCAGTTCCATCCGCCCCTTGTCGAAATACTGGACGAGGCGCTGCCCGGCCTGGCCGTTCGCGGCGCCCTCGGCGTATTGCTCCTGTACGCCGATAGAGACCGGTGGGCCCCAGAAATTCGGGGCGATGGCCTCGCCCTGCTGCCATTGGGATTGGAAGCCCGCAAAGGCGAAGGGGCTATTGGGCGCGAATGGAGCGCAGGCGCCGGGCGTCGCGGTTGTTGTGGGCGTGGCCGTGGCCGCCGTAGCCGTCGGTGTCGGGGTACTGGTCGCGGTGGGCGTCGCCGTTGGGGTGTTCGTCGCGGTGGCGGTGGGCGTCATCGTCGGTGGCGGGGCGGGAGCATACTCGAATGCCCCGATGTCGCAGGCCGCGCCCTGCGGCCGGGTAACGCCGCGCTGGTCGGTGGCGAGGCAGGCGCCACCGGCATCAATCGCCGGGCTGCCGGGCAGGAGGGCGTGCGTTTGGGTCGGGCCGCCATTATTCGCGAGCGAACCGAGCTTCGGATCTTTGTTCGTGAGGTCGTGCGGCTGGGTGAATCCGCAGGTATTGCCGCTATCCAGGTTATAGTCGTTCGACATGATCGGCGCGGCGCAGCCATCCGCGATGATCGAGTGCGCGCTCTGGGTGACGGCGCCGCCGTTGACGCCATTGGAGTTCGCCGCGATCGTCACATTGATCAAATAGAGCGTGCCGGAGCTGTCAATGCCACCGCCGTACCCCGTCGTCGCGGTATTGCCGCTGATCGTGCTGTTCGTCACTATGCGATTGAAGCCGGTCATGAGCCCGCCGGAACCTGGCGTGACCTTATTGAAGAGGCCACCACCGCTGGAGGACGTGTTCCCACTGAGCGTGCTATTCATCACGCCAAGCACGCCATTATCATTGAAGATGCCGCCGCCGCCGAACTTTGCCGTGTTGCCGCTGATCGTGCTGTTCGTCAGTGCGAGTTGCGCCGGCGCCGTCGGCGTGGTCAGATTCAGGATGCCGCCACCGTTGCCGCTGATGGACATATTCCCGCTCACGACGCTCGCCTGGAGGATGACCGTGCCGCTGTCGTTGAATATACCTCCCCCATCCCCCGGAGTACCATTGTAGCCAACCGCCTGATTGCCGGTGACCGTACTGTTCGTCAGCGTCAGGGTGCCGTGATAGTTCGCGATGCCCCCGCCGTTGAATGCCTGATTGCCGGTGACGGTGCTCTCACTCAGGGTGAGTGCGCCGTTATTGAGAATGCCCCCGCCATTACCGCCACCGCTCACACTGCCATGTTGAACCGTCACCCCGCTGATAGCGGTATTGCCCGCGTTGTTGATGAGGAGTACCGGCAGCGTTCCTCCGGCGCCATCAATCGTCGTCACATCCTGCCCCGCTCCGGTGATCGTTACGGCCGCGGCCACGTTGATGCCACTTTCGTTGTAGGTCCCCGCCGCGATTGTGATTGTGTCGCCATTGGCGGCCTTGCCGACGGCATAGCCAATCGTCTTACAGGGGCTGACGTTCGTGCCGCAGGTGGCGCTGTCCGTTCCGGTCGCACCGTTGACATTGACGGTCGCCGCCCGGGCGATCAGGTTCGGTCCGATTGGAAGCACGAGTGCGACGAGCAGCATGACGCGGAGCCACCGCATCCGGCTGCCGCCTCTCCCGATGCACACAGCCCGCCCTCTCCGCCGGGAGATCGCCATCAATTGTCTCATCGTCGCGCTCCTCTCGCACGTACACCGAACGACGCCATTGCGACCACGCTCCTGGTATGACAGTGATCGGCGCACACCGTCTCTCACACGGATGGCGATGCCACACCCCTTGTCCTTTGCTGTCCATCTTCGGCATACTTCGGCATACTATAGCGTGAGGATCGGAATATGACCATTGTTGGTAACGTTGTATTCCTGAGGTCAGTTCCGCCTTCACGACGCGGGCATCGCTGCCCGATGGCGGACTATCTCTGCGCATTTTGGCCAATCTCGGTGTACGTACACTTTACCGTATGCTATACTCAGCCGCGAGAGTCGGAGGTAGGAAAGTCCGGCGTGTGAGATGGCACACTGGTGGAGGTGGGACGCTATCGTGTCAGTGATCGAGCGAGAACGCACCGGATCACCGCCCGCTCCGCTCGTGCATGCCGCGCGTGCCGCATATCCGCGCTGGTTCGAGCCGCTCGGCATCCTCGCCTTCATGCTCCTCGATGCCTTCACCGTCGCCCTCGCTTTTCGGCTTGCATATTGGGCGCGCTACACTGCCCAACTGGGCGGCACGATTCAGGGGTCAGACTACCGGAATCTCGCCGATTATCGCTCCTACAACGTCCTCCTTGTCGCTGCGATTGTGCTCGCGTTCGGGGTGCGCGGCCTCTACCGCCTGCCGCGCGGCACCACGTTTCTGGCGGAGGCGACAACGACGTGGGGGGCGGTGACAGTCGCCACTGCCGCCGTGCTGGTGATCGTCTTCCTGCAGCCGGAGTTCGTCTCCTCTCGGCTTTTCGTCGTCTACGCGTGGGGAGCGGTCCTGCTCCTGGTGACGTTCGAACGCGGCGTCCGACGGCTTGTGCGCGACCAACTCTGGCAGCGTGGCATCGGCGTGGAGCGGGCGGTCGTCGTCGGCTCCGGCCCG
>JBPCPB010000344.1:0-8264 GCA_050999735.1 Thermomicrobiales bacterium
GGGAGCGTCACTACCTTCGGCGGTGTCGGCGCCGTCCCCATCGGCAGCGTCACCTTCGCTAACCGCGGACTCGCCACGTCCTTCCGCTTCGCCACCACTCGATACGTGAATCCCCCACTCCCCTTCCCTCCACCACCCTCCGTCACCGTGAATCCTGTCGCACTCCGCGCCGTCACCGCCAGCGCGTTCCCCGCCACATGCGGCGTCAGGAAGACGTACAACGTGCTCGTCTCCACAATCGCCGCGAAATCGCCATCGAGCGCCACCGTCACCGTCCCGCCCGCCAGCGTCCCCTCCCCAAAGTCCTCGAACCATGCCTCCGTCGCCTCCAGGCAGTACAACAAGCGGTGCGAGCCGTCGGGATGGGGCACGGCGGCGTTCTTGTTGCCGCCGTAGACGACGAATGGGCCATTGAAGACTCCCGCCCACGTCCCGGCAGCGCTCGCCACGCCGTAGATGCCGATGGAGTTCGTGACACTGGGACTGGCGAGACCGAGGACGCCGCCGTAGCCATTGGAGTTGCCGTAGCCGGTGATGCTGTGGGTGTTGGTGCCGACGGGGGTGCTGACGTTGAGGGGACCCTGGACGGTGACCGGCCCGGCGAAGAGGCCGGCGAAGCCCGCACCGGAGGGGCCGAGGCCGCCGACGATGCCGGCGTAGCCCGATCCGCCGTAGCCGACGACCCCATGGCTGGTGGTCGAGATGCCGAGGACGGCGTAGCTAGTGGTCGAGGCGCCGTAGACCCCATAGCCGCTGCCGGATTGCCCGATCAGGCCGGCGTTGCTCGTGGAGGTGCCTTGGACACCGACGCCGCTGCCGGATTGCCCGGCCACGCCCGGCATGCCACCCAATTGTGCGGGATCATAATTTGTGTTCGCGTATGACACGCCGGAGACTGCGGGTGTGTTGCTCGCGTTTGCCGTCACTCCCATCACACCAGTGGCATTCGCCGCCTTTCCGGAGACGCCCACTGCATTGGTCGAGGTGCCGTAGACACCCACACCATTCGCCGTCCCGGCGGGCGCGCCAGAAAAGCCGTAGACTCCCGCGTCGGTCAGCGATTTGCCCGTCACGCCCGTCGTGGTGACGCCCGCAATCGGCGCGGGCGCCAGCGAATTGCCGATGATCGCTTGGCCGGAGACCGATTCGCCATACACACCGGGTCCGCCCTCCCCGTGACCGGAGACCCCCGCGCCTTTCGCTGTCTGACCGAAGACGCCGATGCCGTTGGAGTCGTTGTTCCTTCCAAAGACACCGGCATTATTCTGGCCCGCCGTATACCCCTGGATGCCATCCGGGTTGCCATCCTGCGGGCCGTTGTAGCTATTTGCCGCGCTGGAATACGTGCCGGTGTTGGTAAACGCGCCGACCGATGACTCCTGCATGCTACCATGAACGCGCGCAAAAAGCAAGGTGGGGGGGAACTATTCGTTTTTCGCTCTCATCTCGACAAAAGGGTGTTGACACAGGGATTTTCGGCGGTCTGTCCACTCTGCGTAATCGTATGCCCACGCTGTGCCAGCAGTTGTGCTTGCCCCGCGCGATCGCACACGGTACGCTTGCTCCATGTACGGGGATGCCGGCGTGGCACATACCCGCCGCGCGACACGGCGAGTGAGAGGAAGAGCGTGCCAAACAGGAAACAACTGCTTGTCGGTGCGGGCATGATCGCCGGGGGCGCGGCGCTGCTGCGATTGCAGCGGCCGCGCGGTGATTTCGAGCGCGTCATCGCCCTGCCTGGCCCTGCCGAACCGATCGAGATCGCGCGCGATGCGCACGGCATCCCGCATATCCGCGCGAACAGCATTGCCGACCTGATGTTCGGCCTGGGTTATGCGACTGCGGAAGACCGGCTCTGGCAACTCGACATCCTGCATCGGGCGGCGTTCGGGCGGCTCGCGGAAATCGTCGGCACGCAGGCGCTCGATGTGGACAAATTCATGCTTACGCTCGGCATCCGGCGGGCATCGGAGGCGGAAGCGGCCCGCCTCACCGGCGAGACGAAGGTTGCGCTCGATCGCTATGCCGCCGGGGTCAATGCATATGTGAAGCGCAAGGGGCCGCTGCTCGGCGCGGAGTTCGTCTTTGGTCGCTATGCGCCACTGGCGTGGGATGCCGCCGCCTCGATGGGCGTCCTGAAGATCATGGGTTGGACACTGGACGGATTCATTGAGAAACTGCTGCTCCGTGACCGGATCAGCGACGCGATTGGCGAGGAATGGGCTGCCCTGCTCTTCAATGAGGATCGCTCGCGCACCGCCGGTGATCCGGTCGTCTCATCCGCCGCGTACGCAGCGTTCCGCACGCGACTGAACGCGGTGAATGACACATTGGCGGAGGTCGCAGGCATCACATCCACGATTCCCGGCAGCAACAACTGGGCAGTCGCTGGCGCGCACACCGCGACGGGCAAGCCGTTACTCGCGAACGACCCGCACCTCGGCTACGCGATCCCCTCAGTCTGGTATGAGTGTCACCTGAGCGCGCCGGGCGTCAATGCCGCGGGCGCAACGATCCCCGGCGTGCCCGGTGTCGCCATCGGCCACAACGATCATGTCGCCTGGGGCATCACCGCGACGATGCATGTGCAGACCGATCTCTACGTCGAGGAGGTTGATCCTGGGGACCGGCTCCGCTATCGCACCGAAGATGGCTGGGCGAACATGGATCGTGTCGTGGATGTGATCCCGGTCAAGGGAAAGCGGGATGCCGAACCGCACGAGACGCGCCTCACGCGCCATGGGCCGATTGTCACGGGACTGGGTGAGGCGAAAGATGAAACGCGCGCCCTCGCCCTCAAGTGGGTCGGGCAGGAGGGCGCGGACGAGATGACCGGCCTGCTGACGATGATGCGCGCGCGCTCGGCGGATGAGTTCCGCGCCTCGTGTGCGAAGATCGCCGTCCCGGCCCTCAATCTCGTCTTCGCGGACGTGGAAAATCATATCGGCTATCAATTTGTCGGGCGCGCGCCGATCCGGCCGCCGGGGTGCGGCATCCGCCCCGTGCCGGGGTGGACGGGCGCCTACGAGTGGCAGGGCTTCGTGCCTTTCGATCAATTGCCCGCGCTCGCCGACCCGCCGGAAGGTTTCATCGCCACGGCGAACACACAAATTCAAGCGGATGATTACCCGTATCCGCTGCCGGGCGTCTATGCCTCGCCCTTCCGCGTCCGTCGCATCCGCCAGATGCTCGACGGGCGCGATGGGCTGACGATGGAAGACATGCGGCGGATGCAGGCGGATGTCTATGTGCTGCACGCCGAATCGCTCCGCCCCGCGCTTCTCGCCGTCCTCGACAACGCGGCCCGCACCTGGACCGCCGAGGAGCAGGCCGCGTGTGAGCTGCTGCGCGCCTGGGATGGCTTCGCGGAGGTAGACAGCCCCGGCGCGGCGATCTGGGAGGTGACGTACAACAACTGGATGCGTCGCGTCTTTCGGGCGCGGCTCTCGCCGGAACTGACGAAGGATGCGATGACCAAGTTTCTCGGCGAGTTTCACTGGGCGCTGCCGGATCGTCTGTGCCAGAGCGACGACCTCGGCTGGTTCGTCGGGACAACGCGCGAGGCCGAGATGATTGCGGCCTTCGCGGAGGCAGTCGCATGGCTGACCGCCCGGATCGGCCCCTATCCGGCGGAGTGGGAATGGGGCGCGGTGCATACCGTCACCTTCACGCACCCGATCACGCAGGGCGCAAAACCGCTTGGCCGCCTGCTCAATGTCGGCCCGATCCCGGTTGGTGGCGACTGCAACACGCTGAACTGCCAGTTCTGGACGCTCGCCGCTCCCTTCGCGGTGATTAGCGGCGCCTCGTATCGCCTGCTCGTTGATCTCAGCGATCCATCGAAGGATACCCTTTCCCTCGCGTGCAACACGGTCGGCGAATCCGGCAGACTGCGGTCGAAGCACTATCGCGATCAAGCGCTACCGTGGTCGCGCGTGCGCTATCACCCGATGGGTACCGATGCGACGGCGGTCGCCACACGCGCGGTGAGGACCGTCCGTCTCGTGCCTTCGGATCAGCAGTGAGCGTGTGGCGCACCGACGAACACGACGCGATGTTCGCGAGTGAGACGGTCCTCTGGTGGTACGTCGCTCTCCGTGAGTATGTGTTGGACTGGCTGCGTCTCACCGATACGATGCCGCGCGCCGTCCTGACGATGCTCGACGCCGGGTGCGGCACGGGGGGAATGCTCGAACGGCTACTGCAGTATGGAACGGCGATTGGGATAGACCTCGCGCCCCATGCTGTCCGCATCGCCCGCGAGCGACGCAAGTGCCTGGTGGCACACGGCTCACTCGTTGCCTTGCCCTTCGCCGATGAAACATTCGATGTGGCGATTTCGCTCGATGTGCTCTCCGATGTGGGTATCGCAATCGAAGCCGCCGCGCTCGATGAACTCTATCGCGCGCTCCGACCGGGCGGTCGGCTCCTCCTCAATCTGCCCGCGTTCACGTCGCTGGCAGGGGAGCACGATGTCGCCGTCCGGACGGCGCGGCGCTACACAACGAAAAAGGAGCGCACGCTCGTCGAGGCGCACGGCTTCCATGTCGAGCGCTGCTCGTACTGGAATATGGCGCTCGCGCCCGCCATCTGGCTTGTGCGACACCTTTCCCGGCGGAAGCCGCTCGACGCCGCGACGGCGCATTCCGATATCACGCCGCCTGCCGCGCCGATCAACCGCATCCTCCTTGGCATCGCCCGCCTCGAACGGCGCCTCCTCCATCGCGTCCCGCGCCTTCCCTTCGGCTCATCCCTGCTCATCCTCGCGCGCAAAGGGCGCGCCGAAGCGCGGGCACCCCTGACGGAAGGGAAGATTGCCGCCGACTGAACCCTCTTTGTGAGAGCAAAGATAACCACCAAGGCACCAAGAACACAAAGAGCATCAAGAGAAGAATAATGCCTCTCTTTTTGGTGTTCTTGGTGTTCCTTGGTGCCTTGGTGGTTCGCAAAGCCCGTTTCGCGTCAACTCTTGTAGAGAACGAGGACGATGCCGCTGCAAATCGCGCCGATGCCGAGCCAGCGGCTGGCAGGCACCGGCTCTTTGAGGAAGACGAGCGCCCAGATCGTCGTCAGGACATACCCCATGGCGAGGAGCGGATAGGCGATGGAGAGATGGACACGCGAGAGCACCGCCAGCCAGAAGAGCGAGCCGCCGAAGAGAAGCACGAACCCGACCACTACCTGCCATTGGAGGAAGGCGCGCAGCAGCGTGCCGGGCGCGAGGGTAATCGTGCCGATCCGGTTGACGCCCGCTTTGAGCAGGACTTCACCGAACGTCGAGAGCACAATCGCGATGATGAGCAAGAGAAATGCCGTACCCGTCATGCCCGTGCCGCCGCCGCGTATTCGTGCCCGTCGAAATCGCCCTGTGGTCGTGCCAACGCCGTGTTCCTCCGTCCCCGGTGCCATCTTAGCCCTCGAATGCGCGGACGGCGTCCGCGACATACGTCACTTCGTCAGCGGTTAGTTCCGGGTAGAGCGGCAGCGAGAGTTCTTCGCACGCCTGCTGCTCCGCGACCGGAAACGCCCCGGCACTGAGACCGAGCGACGCGAATGCCGGTTGCATGTGCAGCGCGGTCGGGTAATGCACCGCCGTGCCGATGCCGCACTCCTTCAGATACGCCGCCAGCGCGTCGCGGCGTAGATGACGCACGGCGAACAGGTGCCAGACATGTCCCTCCGGCGCCGCGCCCGGTCGCTCCTCCGGCAGTGTCACGCTGCTGCCCGCCAGCCGTTCGTCGTACTGGTGCGCCAGCCGTCGCCTGGCCGCGTTCCAGGCATCGAGGTGCGCCAGTTTGACGCGCAGCACCGCTGCCTGCATCTCATCGAGGCGGCTGTTCACCCCCTGGATGACATGCTCGTACTTGCCCCGCTGCCCGCCATTACGCAGCATCCGCACCTTCTCGGCGAGTGCGGGATCGTTCGTCGTCACCGCGCCACCATCACCCGCCGCACCGAGGTTCTTGCTCGGATAGAAGGAGAACCCGGCGATCCTGCCGATGCTGCCCACCCGCTTGCCGTCGTACATCGCGCCGTGCGCCTGCGCCGCGTCCTCGACGACCGGGATGCCGTGCCGCTCCGCAATCGCCATGATCGCGCCGAGATCGGCCGCCTGCCCGTAGAGATGCACCGGCATGATCGCCTTCGTGCGCGGCGTGATCGCTCGTTCGAGCAGCGTCGGGTCCATGTTCGCCGTGTCCGGTTCGATGTCCACGAAGACGGGGGTCGCGCCATTCATCGTGATCGCAAAAGCGCCGAACGCCGCCGTCATCGGCACCGTGATTACCTCATCGCCCGGCCCAATGTCGAGCGCCTTGAGGGCGAGCATCAGCGCGTCGGTGCCGTTGCCGACGCCGATGGCGTGCGTCACGCCGCAGTAGGCCGCGAACTCCCGCTCGAATGCCTCGACTTCCGCGCCGAGGATGAACCAGCCGCTCTCCAGCACCCGCTGCACAGCGGCGTCTATTTCGTCCTTGATCGTCGCGTACTGCGCGGCGGCGCTGGCAATCGGGATGGCGCGCGTTGTGGCGCTCATGGCGGGCCTTCTTTCCGAGAGTGCGTATTCGCACGATGCCAGGCAACGGTCTTCGTCAGGCCGTCGTGCAGGTCAGTGCGCGGTGTCCAGTGGAGCATGCGACTGATCTTGCCATACTCACCGTAATAATCCCCGATGTCAATCTGCTTGCGTTGCGGCGGGAAGGGGACGTAATGGACATCCACCCCGCCGACAATCTCGCCCAGTGTTTCGACGAACTGCCGCAGCGTCACCGGCGGGCTGCCGAGGTTGAACGTTTCACCGATCGCCGCATCGTTCTCGCCCGCGAGGATGAGCGCCTCGACGACATCTTCGACATAGTTGATGTCGCGGATCGCCTGCCCGCCATCGTAGAGCGTGATTGGCTGGCCGTCGAGGGCGCGGCCAATGAAGAATCCGAGCGCGCCCTGGGTATGCCGGTCGGTTACCTGGCGCGGGCCATAGGTGTTCGTCAGCCGCAACGAGCAGGTGCGCATGCCGTGGACGCGATGGTAAAGCAGATAATACTGCTCCCCCGCCCAGGTATTGACGCCGTTGGCATCTACCGGCTGCATCGGGTGGCGTTCGTCCACTGGCAGGTATTGCGGGCGGCCGTATTGCTGGCGGGTCGCCGTCTTGATGATCTTAACCGTCGGGTTAGTGGCGCGGCACGCTTCGAGCAGCGTCAACGGCGCGCGGGTATTGTGTTCGAGGTCGGTGAACGGATCGCGGGTGCTGTCTTCGTGGCTGATCTGTCCGGCGAGGTTAAAGATGACCTCCTGCGTGGCGACGAGACTCTCCATCAGATCGCGATCCCGCAGATCACCGATCACCACCTCAACCGCGTCCTCGATGCCATCGAGGTTGGCGCGGTTGCCGCCATGACCGGGAATCAGGGCATCCACAACCATTACCGTCGCGCCGAGGGCATGGAGGCGGTGGACGAGATTGCTGCCGATGAAGCCTAACCCGCCGGTGACGAGCGTGCGCACGCCGTTCCAGTCTGCCCGCTCCCGCTCACTCATCGGTTTCAATACCGTCAAGAAAAACCGGTTGAACCGCAAAGACGCAAAGGATGCAAAGGACGCAAAGGGGAAAGGAGATTGGATTTGTCATTCGTTCATCTCTCTCTTTCTTTGCGTTCTCTGCGCTCTTTCGGGTGCCCTTTGGGCAGTATTTGCGGTTCAATCGGTTTCGAAATCGCTTCTCAGTCATCGGCTTGCCCTAGCGGCGTGGAAGACGAGGCAGGCATTTTGAGATGGGCGCGCTTGACACGGAGCGCCCACCAGAGACCGAGCAGTTGCACGCCGGTCTCGCCGATCCGTTTGAAATTAAAGAATTGGGAGCGCCCATAGACGCGATGAAAGTGATGGACGGGCACCTCGGCGAAGCGGTAGCCGAGATCGGTTGCCTTGGCGACGAACTCGACGCAGATCGCGCCGCTGTACGATGTGGGATGGACATTCTCGAAGACGTGACGGCGGATGAGGCGGAAATCGCAGTCCACATCGCGGATCGGGAAGCGGAACATCAGTTTCATCATGTAATGGTAGAGGCGACCAATGATGACGCGGACGAGCGGATCGGAGCGGCTGATCTTGTAGCCATTGACGATGTCTACCTCCGGCGTCAGCGCGGCGACGAGCAGCGGCAACTCCCGCACGTCGTATTGCGCGTCGCTGTCCGTGTAGAAGATCAGGTCTTTCGTCGCGCTGGCGAACCCGACGCGGAGCGCGCCGCCATAGCCGAG
>JBPCPB010000347.1:0-8174 GCA_050999735.1 Thermomicrobiales bacterium
GCGCGGGGTTTTTCGGGTCCACGGCGGGCAGGTAGTTGAGGGCGAAGCTCTTGGGATTCTGCACCATCCGCTTGAGATTCCAGACAATCGCATCCGCGTCGAGCGGCGATCCGTCGTGGAACTTCACATTCTCCTGTACCTTGAAGGTGATTGTGTTGCCGGAAATATCCCATGACTTTGCCAACTGCGGCTGAACGCCAAACTGGCCCTGCGCGTTCGGGCGCCACGCCAGGAGCCAGTCATAACAGGCGCTCGCTGTCGGGCCACTGGCGAAGATCGGGTCCATTGAGACGAAATCGTTGATCTGCATGATGCGCAGTTGCCCGCCACGCTTCACCGCCGCACTCGTTGTCGTCGGGTTCGCCGCCGATGCCGCTGATGCGGCCGCCACGGTCGGCGCTGCCGCCGATGCGCTCGTTGTCGTGGCAATGACGGCGGCGGGTGTGACGATCTGCGGGACGATTGCCGCCGTCGTCGGCGCTTTCCCTGCCGTCGTCGGTGTCGCGGCATTCGAGCCGCCGCATGCCGCCAGAATGCTCGTCGCCGCGATGCCGCCGATCCCGGCCAGCGCGGCACGCCGCGAGACCCGTGCTCCTGTATCCATCGTCCCCTTCCTTTCCGGCCGCTCTGTCGTCAGCGGCCTCCCCGATGCTTCAGCCGGGGATCGAGCGCTTGCCGCACGCCATCGCCGACAAAGTTGAATGCGAGGACCGTGATAAAAATGGCGATCCCCGGCGCGAATGCCAACCATGGCGCGGTTTCGAGATAGAGCGAGCCTGACCGCAGCATCGCCCCCCAACTCGGTGTCGGTGGCACGACGCCGACACCGAGAAACGAGAGCGACGCTTCCGTGACAATGGCGGTAGCCACCATCAAGGTCGCTTGTACGATGATCGGCGCGGTGACATTCGGCCAGATATGGCGTGCCATGATCGTGATCGGTGAAACGCCGACCACCCGCGCCGCTGCAACGTACTCCCGCTCGCGTTCGGAGAGCGTTTGCCCGCGCGTCAGACGGGCAATCGTCGTCATCGAGACGAAGCCGATGGCAATCATCGCGTTACCGATGCCGGGGCCGAGTGCCGCCGTGATCGCCAGCGCGAGAATCAGGGCGGGGAACGCCTGCACCGCGTCCACGAACCGCATGATGACATTGTCCGCCGCACCGCCGATGAACCCGGCGAGCAGCCCGAGCGTGACGCCGATGCTGAGGGCGATTCCCACCGCAATGATGCCGACTTCGAGGGAGATGCGCGAGCCAAAGATAATGCGTGAGAGCACATCGCGCCCGAGATCGTCCGTGCCGAGCAGATGCTGGGTGGAGGGTGCATTGAGAAGCGCAACGTAATCCTGGTCGGTCGGGTCGTACGGCGCGATCAGGGGGGCAAAGAGCGCGCAGAAGACGACAATCGCCAGGATCGCTAGCCCTGCCCCGGCGAGACGCGCATCGAGGACGCGCCGGAAGGTGCGCCATCGTGCCCGACCGCGCCCGACTTCGAGCGCGGCGGTCGGCAGAACCGTGGCCGCGAGACCGGCGGGCGGCGGGACGCGCATCTTCTCGCTCCTCATTGGTAGCGGATCCGCGGATCGAGATAGCCGTATGTCAGATCGGTGATGAGGTTGGCGATCATCACGGCGAGCGCCAGCATCAACACTGCTCCCTGGAGCAGGGGATAATCGCGGTTCGCTATGGCGTCCACCGCCGCCCGCCCGACGCCGGGGATCGCGAAGACCGTCTCAACAATCGCCGCGCCGGAGACGAGCTGGCCGATCTGCAAGCCGATGATTGTGACGATGGGAATGAGGGCGTTCTTCAGCGCGTGCCGGATGATGACGTGCCGTTCCTGCACCCCCTTGGCGCGCGCCGTCGCGATATAGTCCTGCCCGAGCACTTCGAGCAGCGCGGAGCGCCCCTGCCGCATAATTACTGCCGCTGAATGCGTGCCGAGCACAATCGCGGGAAGCGCAAGCATCCGCAGACTCAGTGGCAGGTTCACGAAGGGCGAGGTATAGCCGCTCGACGGCAGCCAATGGAGCAGCACCGCGAAGACGTAGACAAAGATCAGCGCCTGCCAGAAACTTGGCAGGGCGATCCCGCCTAATGCGAAAACGGAGACGCTGATGTCGAGCCTGCTGCCCGGTCGGAGCGCGGAGACAATCGCCGCCGTGAGGCCGATTGCGACGCCGATCAGCAGGCCGGCGAAGCCAACATAGAGGCTGACAGGCAGCCGCCGGAGCAGGATTGTCGTGACCGGCTCGTTGGTGCGGATAGACGTGCCCAGGTTGCCGTGCGCGACGCGGCCGAGCCATTTCCCGTATTGGACATAGATTGGTTCGTCGAGCCCGAAGTCGTGCCGGAGCGCCTGGTACGTCGCCTGGTTCCCGGCATTATCGCCGAGAACGGCGACGGCGGGATCACCGGGGAGGACGTAGAGCAAGCCGAACGAGATCACGCTGGCGATGAGCAGAACCGGAATCATGCTCGCCACGCGGCGGACGATGTATTCTCCCATGTGGACCCATCTCCGGATAAACGGCAGACACCCGTTTCAGACATACACGGCTTGAAGATCTGATCGTATCAGCGTGTGGCGAAGGGCGTCAATGGAGCGCGGCCTCTATCCCCGCTCCGTCGCTGCCATTGGCAGTTCGAGCAGATGCGGCTTGCCGGATTGCCACGCGGCGCGTACGGCGTCGCCGACATCGCCCGCCCGCTCGACGAACGTCGCCGCGACGCCCATCGAGCGGGCGAGAGCGCAATAGTCAATCGGTGGATCGGCGATGTCCATGCCGATGAATTTGCCCATCGTCGCGTTGTACCCCTCCATGCCGCGCATGTAATTCTTGAGGATGTTGTACTCGCGGTTGTTGACGACGGCGAAGACGACCGGCAACTGCTCGTGCGCCGCTGTCCAGAGGGCTTGCGGGGAGTACATCGCCGCGCCGTCCCCGACGATACAGAGCACCGGCTCGCGGTCGAAGCCAAGCGAGACGCCGAGCGCGGCGGGCATCCCCCAGCCGAGGCCGCCGCCGCGCACGAAGAAATAACGATCCGGGCGCGTTACCTGGTGAAACGCCCGCACATGCGTATTTGTCGCCGGGCCTTCATCCACGACGATGGATTCCGGCGGTAGGGCACGAAGGAGAGCGTGGGCGGCGGCGATGGGCGGCATCGGCATTTTGTCGTAGCGACCGAGCGCCGCCGTCTCATAGGCATCGCGGGCCTTTTCCTGCATGACGCGCCGCTTCGCAATGATCTCCGCCGCGCTGTTCGCGGTCACATTGGTTTGGAGGAGCGGCAACAACGCTTCCAGGGTGGCACGTGGGTCGCCGACGATGCCGAGACGCACCGGGTAGGTGCGGCCAAGATCGTGGACATCCGGGGCGAGGTGCAATAGTTCGACCGTTTCCGGCAGTGGCGAACCGGGCGCGTAGGGATAGGTCATGAAGGCGCGGCCACCGATCAGAAAGACGCGGTCGTAATCCGCGAGCGCCTTGCGGAGCGCGCCGGCATGCGGGGGCAGCGCGCCCGCCCAGAGTGGATGTAGCGGCGGAAAGGCGAATGAGCCGGGAAGCGGCGAGCCGAAGACCGTCGCGCCGAGCGTTTCCGCCACGGCGACCAGCGCCTCAGTACCGCCGGACGCCGTTACCTCGTCTCCGACGACGATTGCCAGTCGCTCGGTCGGGGTGGCGGCGAGCAATGCGGCCAGTTCGTCTAGTCCACCGCCGATGGCGCGCCGTTCGATCCGCGACGGTGGCGGGATTGGCGCCGGGCCGATCTCGTCCATGATATTCATCGGTAGCGAGACGAAGACCGGGCCTGCCGGGGCGGAGGCCGCGTCGTGGAAAGCACGGCGCAGCACGGTGCCAAGTTCGCCGAGCGTGCGTACCTCATGGGTCCACTTCGAGACCGCCGCCGCGATCCCCGTTAGATCGCCCGCGAGCAAGGGGTCGGTGATGATGTGCCGGTAATCCTGCTGCCCCGCCGTCACGATGAGCGGCGTGTTCGCGCTCTTCGCGTTCGTCAGGTTGCCGATCGCATTGCCCAGCCCCGCCGAGGTGTGCAGATTGAGGAAGGCGGGTCGTCGCGTCGCTTGCGCGTAGCCATCCGCCATGCCGACGACGGTGGATTCCTGCAAGCCGAGGACGTACTGGATGTCCGAGACAGCCGCCAGCGCGTCAATCATTGGCAGTTCGGTCGTGCCGGGATTGCCGAAGATATGCGTCACGCCCTCGCCGCGCAACACCTCGATCAGGACCTCGCTGCCCTTCCGTCGGTCGTCCATCGCTGACCCTCCTGTCGCTCACACTGCTCGTGAATCGAGTGTCAGTGTACACGAGAAGTCTCGGCAATCGGCAGTGGGGAAAGAACCTAACCCCCCACCCCCTTCCCTAAAAGGAAGTGGGAGCGAGCCTTCGTGAGGTCGAGATGTTCAGCGGAACGCCCCGATGATTGCAATGAGTCACCCCCTTCCTTTTAGGGAAGGGGGCCGGGGGTTAGGTTCCCAGCACCGCTCGTAGCGCGGCGCCGACGGCGTCCATGTCCGCCGCCGTGACGTGGCCGAGGTGGCCGACGCGGATGATCGTGCCCGCTTGCCGCCCCAACCCACCGGCGAGGATGACGCCGTGCTCATCCCGCAGTCGCGCCAGCAGGCGGGCCGCGTCCATGCCATCCGGGAGCGCGACCGCCGTGACGGTGTTCGAGGCGTGCGCCGGGTCCGCGAAGAGGTGGAGACCATACTCCACGAGGTCGCCGATGTCCGCGCGGCATGCTTCGGCGGCAGCGCGGTGGCGGGTGATGATTGCCGGTAGCCCTTCGGCGACGAGCATTTGGAGGGCGCGGTGCAAGCCGGTGAGCGTCGGCAGGGCGGGTGTCGCGGGCGTCTGCCCCTTTGCCTGCGCATCCCGGTATTTCGCGAAGTCGAAGTAGAAGCGCGGCAATGTGGCAGTCGTTGTCCGCTGCCACGCGCGCGGACTGACGGCGACCATCGCCATACCGGGTGGCGCCATCCACGCCTTCTGCGAGGCGGAAATGGCGACATCAATGCCCCAGTCGTCCAGAGGCACGTCGAGCGCGGCGGTCGAGGTGATGCAGTCGGCGGCGATCAGCGCACCGTGATGATGCGCTGTCTCGGCAATCGCGCGGAGGTCGTGCGTCACGCCGGTTGAGGATTCGTTATGCGTCAACAAAAGCGTCTTCGTGCGCGGGTGGGCGACGAGGGCTTCCCCGATCCGCACTGGATCGAGCGCCTGTCCGTCCGGTGCGGTGACATGATGGACTGTCAGGCCATACGCCGCGGCGATGGCGGCGAACCGCTCGCCGAAGACGCCCGCGTGCGCCGCGATCACTGCATCGCCCGGCGAGCAGAGATTGACGACCGCCGCCTCCATCCCACCCGAACCGGAGCAGGACATCAGCAGCACATCGTGCGTCGTCTGGAGAATCGTCTGCATCCCGGTGATCGTCTCCGCGAGCAATCGTGCGAACTCCGGCCCGCGATGGTTGATCATCTGCCGCCCGGTCGCCTCTCGCACCGCGTCCGGCAGCGGCGTCGGCCCCGGTATCCGCAACTGCGTCGTCTTCGGTATGGTCGAAAACGATTGAACCGCCAAGACGCCAACAACGCCAAGAGGGAAGGAGAAAAGAGGGGAAAGGGAATGTGCGATAACCGAAAGCCTTTGCCGCTTATTGCCCATCTCAATCCCCATATTCTTTTGCGTTCTTCCGCGTTTCTCTGCGCCCTCTGCGTCTCCGCGGTTCATTTTGGGTTCCGTTTGCCGGGCCGGAAGCGGTGAGGGAGGGTGCGGAGGGTGTGGGTGAGGACGACGTTCCATGCGCCGCGCATGCCTTCGACTTCCGGTGGGGCGAGCGGGCGGGCGGCGTACTGCGCTTCGGCGTACCGCTGGGCAATGGTGAGGGCGGCGGGTCTGCCCGCCGGGAGGCGGTCGCCAATCGCTTCCGCCGTCTCGAACGGGGTCGCGGCTCGCGCATGTGGAACGCCGAGCCAGCGCGCGCTCCGTTGCAGGCGGGCATACCACTGCGCGGCGGGCGTGAGGCCCCGGAAAGGCAGGAACCAATACCACGCCGCCAGCCCCCAGAGTGCGAGCAGCGTGAATGGGATGAGGAAGAAATACGGAGAAAGATGGAAGCCGCGATGGTGTGTACTGTTCAACGGGGACGTCGGTGGCTGCGATGGGGCGACCGATGGTGCGGGCGGCGCGACCGCAGGCGCGGGGGCCGGAGCGGGCGCGGGTATTGGCGCGGGCGGCACGCCACTGTCAGCCCGGATAATCGGCGCGACATCCGGGCGAGGCGTCGGATCGAAGGTGATCCAGCCATATAGCGGGAAGTAGACCTCCACCCACGAGTGCGCCTGGCTCTCGCGCGAGAGGAAGCGACCGTCGGGTTGCCGCGCGCCGGGCAGGTAGCCGGTGACGACGCGCGCCGGGATGCTGTCCGCGCGCAGGAGCACGGTCATCGCGGTCGCGAAGTACTCGCAGTACCCCGCTTTGGCGTCGAAGAGGAAGTAATCGGTGACATCCCGGTTCGTGGGCGGGTTATTGACGACGGTCGCGTAGCCGTACGTCGCGCGCAGATAGCGCTCCATCGCGGTCGCAATGTCGTAGGGATCGCGCTGGCCTTGCGCCAGTTGCGCCGCGAGGTCCTTAACCCGTTGCGGCGTGGCAATCGTGTTCGGCGCGCTGCCGTCCGGCAGGAGGCGATAGCGATCCAGCCATTGCGGGTACGAGGTCGCCGCCGCGCGCAATTGGTCCGCCGTCGCCGTGCTGATCCACGCCGTCTGCGCGACCGTCTCATTCGTCGCGATTGGCGCGCCCGCATCGAGCGTTGTCACGTCGGCGAAGTTCGGCGTCTGCCCATGATAGAGCAGCATCGTTACTTTGCCGCCCTGAATGACGACTTGCGTGTCAATCAACTGCTTGCGCAGGCGATTCTGCTCCGCGTCAATCGCGGTGAAGCGGGGGTCGGCTGTGGCTTGAGTGGAAGTCGCACCATCGCTCCCAATCGTATTTGGTGTTTGACCACTCCCAGCATATGTCCCATCAAGCGGTGGGACGAGGAGAACGCGCGAGATTGGCTTTGCGTTCGGCGTTTGTGGAGATGCCGCGCGGGAAACATATCCCTGAATATCTTCCACGGTTGGCTTCCAGGACTGTGCGCGGGCGGCGCTCACTTCGACGACTAAGGTGCCATCAGGGCGGAGCATCGTCGCTTCTCCATTGAATCCAACGGGAGGCAGGTCGCCGGGGAGCATCAGCCCCTGGAGATTGCTAACCAGCCCGACGAGGTTTGTGAGCGGGGTGGGAACGGTAGCGTTCGGCGATACGGGGATCGCGACGCCAGTTTGCCCCAGTTGCTGCCAGGAGAGTGAAACACGCGCGTCCACGGCAAGCGACGCCGCCTGCCCGCAGGAGTAAAGTAGCGTGCCGCGCGGGCGGAGAAAGGTCGTGTCGCAGGCAACATCCTGCGTCGCCTCGACGCCACCAGTGGGGCGCGGCATCTGCTGCTTCGCGCTGACGGAGACTTGCGGTGAGTAGATCGCGTCGTTCGGCCCTTGCGGGTTGAAGGTGCCCGTCGCGTGATCTTCCCAGCCGAGGCCGGTGTAGAAATCGTACGCATTCGCGCTCAAATAATGCGGCTCCTGCGCCGAAAGAGAGACGGCGGGCGCATCAGAGAGATTGAGGCTCCCGGCGAGGCGAAAGGTTGGCCCGAAGGAGGCGAAACCGGGAATCACCTGCGGCGCGCCCGCATCGCCGACCGCGCGAGTGAAGCGCTGCTGCACATCGGCAGAGAGGCGCTGGGCGGGTTGCTGCGCGCGCTGCCACGCGCTGTCGATCGCGCCGATATGCACCGTGGCTGGGAGAAGCGCCGTCAGCAGAACGAGGACGAGCGCGATTCCCGAACCGACGGAGAGGTAGCGGGAGCGGAGCGTGGTGGGGTAGGCGATCCATTGCCGCTGCCAGCGCGCCTCCTGCCGGAACCCGGCGAAGCGGGCCGCCAGCGGGAGCGCCGCGAGCAAGTACGCCGCGAGATACCATCGCCCGGCGAGATGCATCGTGCCGACCGTGACGAGCAGGGCAACCCCCGGCACGCCGATCGCGAGCACGGACGATCCGCTGCGAAACACCCACCAGAGCACCAGATAGGCGAGCGC
>JBPCPB010000460.1:0-11681 GCA_050999735.1 Thermomicrobiales bacterium
CACGCCGCGAGAAGCGCTGCGCCATCGCCGTCCGCATCATCTGATCGAGTGCATTCACCATTCGTATCACTCCGTTTCTGGCACGCAAGGAGCGTGCAACAATCGCCCATCGCAGGCTGCTGAACTAACTGATGATCGGCGTGATGGCGGCGATGATCTGCTGCGGCGTCGCCATCGGTGCAAAGGCGTCCGGCACCGGATTGGCATTCGGATTAATCAGCGCGCGGATCGTCGCCGCGTGGCGAGCTTCGACTTGCACGATCTGCCCGGCAACCGCGAGAATCTTCTTGTCCATGATCTCGTTCGCCGCGCCATCGTACGCCATGACGCCCGTCGGCTCGAGCACGCTGGCGATCTTGAGGATGCCGTCCTGCGTGGTGATGTCGCCCAACGAACTAAAATTGTACTTCGGCAGTTCGGCGACCGGATTGCCGCCCGCCTGCTTGATCGCCGCTGTCAAGGCGGCCACATGCGCCGTCTCGTGCATCCCGATGATCGCGAGGTCCTTCGCGGCGTTGCCCTGCAACTTACCGGAGGCATTGGCGGTGCGATAGAAGTAGTCCTCGAGATGTTCCAGCGTCAGCGCATAGTTCAAGACCTCGAGGTCGTTCTTGAAATACGGTGCATAGGCAATGACCATGATACGCTCCTTTTCATCCAGCAGCCCGACTGCGTGCTGCACATTCCCGTCGTCACGTTATTCTACGTAGGAGAAGCAGGCACGGATCATCGCCCGCTCTCTCGCCCCGCTCCGTCTGTGATCGCCCCACTTCATCTGGCGGGGGAGGGAGACAGGCAAGTCACCGCCCGTACCCGCTCCCACCCCATCGTTCTATTCCATTTTGTTATCAAGATTCGTGCCAGCAATATGATAGACTGTGCAGTGCAATAGATCGCCGGTCGCGCTCCCTTACGGCAGCCGGCTGCCTTCCTCACGCTCCGGCGCGCATTCGCCGCCACTGGCAGGACACACTACCCCGCGCGTGCCAGCGCGCTGGGTGGAAAGGGGCGTTCCGTGCATTCCATTCGACTTGGCGTTCTCGCGGACACGCACATTCCGCATCGGCTCGCCGCGCTCCCGCCGCGGGTGCCGGAAATCTTCGCGGCAGCCGGAGTCTCCTCCATTCTCCACGCGGGCGATGTGGACGAGCCGGGCGCACTCAATCCACTCGCCATGATTGCGCCGGTGATCGCGGTGCGCGGCAACCTTCATCTCGCCTCTCGCTCCCGCTCCAGTCCGTACCTTCCGTATGCGGTCTTTCTCGATGTGATGGGGCAGCGCATTATTCTCACGCATGGTCACGGACGGCCGCATCAATGGCTCTGGGATAAGCGGCAGGGATTCATCCGGCGCGCGCCCTCAGCAGAGACGCGGGATGCCTTCAACGAAGAACTCATCACGCGCAACCGGCGTCGCTTCCCCACTGCGGACATCCTCATCTTCGGCCACTCGCACCGGCGGCTCCTGCGCCGTGTCGGTCGGACACTCTTCCTCAACCCCGGCGCCATCGCCCACGCGCGCGACGAGACCCCTTCTGTCGCCATCCTCACCATCAGTGCTGATGACGTCGGGGTAGAGCTCATCGAAGTAGCGAGTAGCGAGTAGCGAGTAACGAAACCGTGATTGCTCGTCAGCGTTTAGATTCCCTCCTCACCATTTGGAACTGTGTGTGATACTACTGAGAGAAGAACCGCCGCCATGCTTGCTATTGGGCACAATATCCGGCGCGCGCCAGCCGCCCCTCTCCTCGCGGGAGGGGAAGGTTTACCAAGGAGTAGATACCAATGTCTTCCCGTCCCCCCCGTGATGACTTTCGCCCGCGTCGGCCCACCCCGCGCGGTGATGGGAGCGCGCCACGCCGCCCGCGCCGCCCGACCGAGACGAACCTGGCGATGACCGATCAGGCCCCCGCGACGCCTGCCGAGCCTGCGCCACTGCCGACCTTCGCCGATCTTGGCCTCTCACCCGAGACGCTGAAGGGAGTCTCCGATGCTGGCTACGAGGAGCCGACGCCGATTCAGGCGCGCACGATTCCGCTGATGCTTGCGGGCAAGGATGTCATCGCGCAGGCGCAGACGGGTACGGGCAAGACAGCGGCGTACGCCTTGCCGATGCTCGAACGGATTGATCGCGCCATTCGTGATCCGCAGGCCCTCGTCCTCTGCCCGACGCGCGAACTGGCGATCCAGGTCGCCGGGGCGATGCACCAACTCGGTCGCTACCACCACGCGACGACGCTGCCGATCTACGGTGGCCAGCCGATTGACCGGCAACTGCGCGCCCTCTCGCACGGCGTGCAGATCGTCGTCGGCACACCGGGGCGCATCATGGATCACATGCGGCGTGGCACGCTCGACCTCTCGAATATCAAAATGGTCGCTCTCGATGAAGCGGACGAAATGCTTGATATGGGCTTCGTGGAAGACATCGAATTCATCTTCGAGGCGATTCCGGACGAGCGGCAGACGTCGCTCTTCTCTGCCACAATCCCGCCGCGCATCACCGCCCTCGCCCGCAAGTATCTGCACAACCCGCAGCGCGTCAGCGTCAGCGTCTCGCACGTCACCGTCGCCCCGACGACGCAGACCGCCTACGAACTGCCGGGCGGCAACAAGTTCGATGGTCTCACCCGCATTCTCGATGTCGAGACGCCGCAGTCCGCGATCATCTTCTGCCGCACCAAGAATGAGACGAACGAACTGGCGGAGCGGCTCGGCGGCGCGGGCTACACCGCAGAGGCGATCAACGGCGACTTGCCGCAAAGCACGCGGGACCGCGTGATGCGCCGCTTCCGTGATGGGCAGGTAGACTTGCTCGTCGCGACGGATGTGGCGGCGCGCGGGCTGGACATTCCGGATGTCTCCCACGTCATCAACTACGACATTCCGACCGATCCCGAAGCCTACGTCCACCGCATTGGGCGAACGGGACGGGCCGGTCGCACCGGCGAGGCGATCACACTCGTCTCGCCGCGCGAGCGGTACACGCTGCGGGGCATCGAGCGCGTGATCGGGCAGCAGATCACCGTCAAGCGGCTCCCGTCGCTGGCGGATGTCGCGGCCCGACGGCGCGAGGCGTTCAAGGCGGCGATCATCGGCACGTTGGAGGAAGGCAACCTCGGCCAGGAACTGCTGATCGCCGAATCGCTCGCCGACCAATACGACGCGATGGACATCGCCGCCGCCGCGATCCGCATGGCGCGAGGCGACACGGCACAGCGGCTCGACGAGGCCGCCGTCACGACGCTGGATGGCGACGCGGAGGGCGTGGAGGCAGGGATGACCCGCCTCTTCATCGGCGCCGGGCGGACGGCGGGTATCCGCCCGATGGACCTCGTCGGCGCAATTGCCAACGAAGCCGGCATCCCCGGCAAGTCCATCGGCTCGATAGACATCTACGATGGTTTCGCCTTCGTCGAGGTGCCGAGTGCGGACGCCCAGCGTGTCATTCAGGTGATGAGCAACACGAACCTGCGCGGCAAGCGCGTCAATGTCTCCATCGCCCGCCCCCGCGACGACATGGACGGCCCACCCCCTCGCCGCGACCGCCGCCGCTAACGTGGAGGTCTGAGCACAGAGAGCACAGAGGACACAGAGGACACGGAGAAAAAAGAAAAGACTCCCCAATCCCTTCTCTGTGGTCTCTGTGTCGTCCGTGTTCTCTGTGCTTACGTTTCTTCCTCTGTGTCTTTGTGGCTAATCCTCGTCCCCTTCTCCCGGCGTTTGAGGGATTGTCGGATCGGGGAGAGAAGGGTAGCGGGGATGCCTTCGGGATCGAGGGCACGGGCGACGGCGAAGGCGAGACGGGGGCGATGGAGGCCGCGCGGCCACCAGACAAAAGAGGTCTCCTCCGTGCAACTGGGAGCGAACTTCTCCTTATAGAAGCGCAGCGATTGGAAGTGGTAGAAGGTGTTGAGCCGCGTGTACATCGTCGCGAACATCCATCCCGCGAAGTGATGCGTGGCGGGTTGATACGCCGGGTCACAATCCGCTAGTGCTGCCATGCCGAGGGTCGCGCACACCGCGCCTTCGTCCCGGAGCGCGGCGACTGTCTCCTGAAAGAGCAATTCGGTCACGCCACCCGGCGCGTCATCGCCGCGGATGATGTCCTCCAGATACCAGCCATGACGTGCCGGGATCGGCGAGCAGGCGAGAAAGCCGACAACCGTCTCTCCCTGCCAGGCAAGGAACAGGCGGCGGTCATCCATGCGCTCGAAGGGGTGGATGCCGAGCAGAAACGAGAGTGCGGTCATCCCCCGCGTCGTCAGCCACGTCTCGATTAACTGTCCGACCTGCGCGCGAATCGCGTCCGTTACGTCGCCGGGATGGCAACGGCGGACAGTAACGCCCTCTCGCACCGCGCGATTGATGTTCGCGCGGATGTGTTTCATTTTCTGGCCACGCACGTTCCATGTCTGGAGATCGTAAAAGTTGTCCTCGCCCACCTTCACATGGTCGAAGCCGAGCCGTTCGGTGAGCAGCCGCGTCGCGCGGGGCGTCGTGGGGAGGAAGCCAATCGTCCGCCGCGCGCGCCGTGCGGCCCGCACGAAGGCGGCGGTAAGCGGCACGATGTCCGGCTCCGCGCAGATCGGATCGCCGCCGCAAAGCCAGACGCGACCGTATTGCTGGTAGGCGATCACGCCGTCAATGCCAGAAGCGATGAAATACCGAAACGGTGGAGGCAGCAGCGTAACGTAGGCGTTCGTGTTGTAGCCGTGGCGGAGGATAATGGCTCGTGCCTGATCGGCTGTCGCCTCTGTCATCGCGCCTTGCTCCCGCTGCTCGTCGCCCGCCGCCATCACCGACTGCCGCCAGTATACGACGCGAGCGGCGTGTCGGATGCGAAAGGAATGACACCGGGGAGAACCGCAGAGACGCAGAGGACGCAGAGAGGGATGAGAAGAGAGAGAGAAAAAGGCTCTCGTCTTTCCTTTTTTTCCGCGTTTCTCTGCGTCCTCTGCGTCTCTGCGGTTCATTCGGTTTCCGGCGATGTTCAAATCTGGAACATCGCCGCCGTGTCGTGCCGCTGCCGCTGTTCGAGGAGCATGTCGAGCGTGATGCGGCCGAGGGCGGCATCAATCGCCGCGCTTACTTGCTCCCACGCCGCATGCACAACGAGATCGGTCGCGGCATCATTTCCGCGCGCCTCGCCCGGCTGGCTCGCGCCTTCGGAAGCGGGCGGGCCATCGAGTGCGGCGACGATGGCCGCGATGTTGATCGCGCCAGGCGGGCGGGCAAGTTGATGCCCCCCTTGCGGGCCGCGGAGCGAGCGGATCAGCCCGGCACGGCGCATGAGGATGAGCAGTTGGTTTAGGTACGACTCCGGAATGCCTTGCCGTGTCGCGATGTCGTGGCTCTGCACGGGCGGGCCGCTCGCGTGGAGCGCGAGGTCTATCAGCGCGCGCAGGCCGTAGTCGGTCTTACTCGTGAGGCGCATTGCCGCTCGCGTGATTCGTCGGATTGAGGCTGCCGCTCTTGAATCCGGCAAGGTCCAATGTGACGAACCGAAAGCCGATGTCGGTCAGCGCCTCCACGATGTCCGCCCGCTGTTCCAGCGCCTTCGCAATATCGCTCGCTTGCAGTTCGAGCCGCGCGATCTCGCCGTGATGCCGGACACGAAAGCCCCGGAAGCCGAGGACACGCAGATATGCTTCCGCCTGCCCGACTTGATCGAGTTTCTCGATCGTGATGAACGTCCCGTGTGGGATGCGCGACGAGAGGCAGGGGTGCGAGGGCTTGTTCCATGTCGGCAGCCCCAGGGCGCCCGAGATCGCGCGAATGTCCGCCTTGGTCAGTCCCGCCTCCTGCAAGGGCGAGCGGACATCCCGCTCTTTGCCCGCATCCATGCCGGGGCGGAACTCGCCGAGATCATCCACATTGGAGCCATCTACGACAGCGGCATAGCCCCGCTCCCGCGCGATGGGCGTCAGTTTGTCCCACAGTTCGCTCTTACAGAAATAGCAGCGATTGACGGGATTGCTGACGTAGTTCGGATCGTCCATCTCGTCCGTGCGAATTTCGAGATAGGGGATGCCGATATGCGCGGCGATCTTCGGGCACTCGTTCGCCTCCTCGATCATTAGCGAGGGAGAGATACCTGTCACGGCCAGCGCGCGGTCGCCGAGCGCATCGTAGGCAGCCTTCGCGATCAGCGTCGAATCCACGCCGCCGCTGAAACCGATCAGCACGGAGCCCATCTCGGTGAAAATCGCGCGGAGGCGGTCGTATTTTTCCTGGCGGTCCGGCGCGAGGTCATGCAATAGTGGTGCGGCGGTTTGCATCGTCCCTGATACTCCTGCGGGCGCGCGATGATTCACATGAAACCGACGGTAGCACCCGGCCTGTGGGCTGTCAACGCGGGAGAAAGTTCGAGGTTCGGAGTTCGGGGGTCGGAGTGAGTCATCGAACCTCGAACTCCGAACTCCGAACCCTCTCTGGCATCGAATATGCGACCTCTGACATCAGTATTCTTTCTCGTACGGAGGCATTCACATGAAAGCATTTCTGCAAGGCCGCTGGCTCGGCGGGCCGCTCCACCCGTCCCTCGTGCATTTCCCCGTCGCATTGATCCCCGGTGCGGTAGTGTTCGATATCATCTCGCTCGCGACGGGAAACAACACCTGGGTGAAGGCGGCGACCATTGCGCTGCTCGTCGGGGTAATTGGCGCGGTGCTGGCGGCGATCACCGGCGCTGCCGAGTGGGCGGACATCCCGGCCAATGCCCCAAAGACGCGCTCGACCGCAAACACGCACGCGATTCTCAACCTGATCGCGGCAGCGCTCGCCGTCGTCAGCCTCATCCTCCACTTCGTGGACTGGAACGACGCGAAAGTCTCCATCCTCGCTTTTCTCTTTGTGCTCGTCTCCTTCGTGATCGTGATGTACAGCGGCTACCTCGGCGGCAAACTCGTCTACGATCACCATCTCGGTGTCGGTCGCGACGAATCCACCGGTCATCCTTATCTGCATGAGAACAATCGCGCGATACCCGAGAAGGGCAGCCAGAACGTGACGGGCGGCAAGCGGCAGGCAGCAATGCGCCGATAGTCGTGAGTCGCGAATGGGAAGCGGCGCCTTTCCCGGTGGTAGCAGGCGTTTGATCGGTGAGGGTGGAGCAGGATTTATCCTGCCGCCCCAAGATTGCAGGATAAATCCTGCTCCACCGATATTCACGCGAAGGTGGCAAATCCATTGTGACAGTCCACTACCATCGGGAAAAGTGTCGCTTCCCCTCCCGACTCGTTATTTCTCAGTCGTCCGCGTGCATCAGCAACGCATGATCGCCGTGCGGGGGTGTCATCGGTAGAATGGGAACGTATTCGCCGACGAGCGAGAGCAGCAGTTCCGCGCTCACCGGCTTCATCTGGGCGCGGACGTGGAGATAGGCGCGGCTGGTAACAATGGCGTAGGCGACTGGGTCATCAAGCATGACGAGCACCGGGCAGGTCGCCGTGCGCGGATCGTGCTGGAGGGCATCAATGAGGAAGAGGCCGTGATCGCACTCCGCCGCCGAGAAATCGAGCAGGATGGCGACCGGCTGATGCTCCCGCACGCGCGTCAGCAGCCGGTGGTTGAGCGGATGCGGCGCGGTGCGAATGCCGCGCGGCACGAGGATGCGGTTGTAGTCGTAGACGAGTTCCCAGGTATCGGTGGCGATCAACAGTGTGGGCAATACCGGACGGTCCATGCCAACCCCTTTCCACATGGCGCGATTACCGGGTATCCGCCACGCATGTGACGACCCGGAGCGCGCAACTTGTGGTGCAGCCGGGAAGGGCTGACAGGAGACCTGCGCCGCGTTCCCTCTCGATGACGCCTACGAGGTTAGCTGACGGATTCGGGCCGGAGAGACGGCCCTACAACGGTTCGTTCCCGTTGATTCACCCCAATGGATTGGTTCCCCCGCTCGTGGCCCGCCACGATTCGGCACGAAATAGGCGCTGCACCGATGGACGTGCATCCATCCCCACCATGATAGCGGAGGGCTGGGTGATGAGCAACGCGGAGAACCGTATGTGTCGCTCATCGTTCTTCCGTTGCGTCGGGCTTGTAGTTGTCATCTTCCATGTGCCGGGCGGTTTTCGCTGCGATCCCCGCGCCTTTGAGGCGACCGACGACATAGAGGGCCATATCAATCCCCGCCGAGACGCCCGCACTCGTCACGATGTCGCCCTCATCCACGAAGCGGGCATCACCCCGGACATGGACCATCGTGTACGTTTGCGCCATCCGCTCGACACTCGCCCAGTGGGTCGTCACGGTCTTGCCCGCGAGGATACCCGTCTCCGCGAGGAGGAAGGCGCCGGTGCAGACGGAGGTCGTCAATTGCGCCTCCGTTGCGCGCCGCTTGATCCAGCCGATCAGTTTCGGATTGGCAACTTCCCGCCGTGTCCCCTGTCCGCCCGGCACGACGAGCAGATCGAGGTGCGGCGCGTCCGCGAGGGCATAATCCGGCACAATTTTCAGCCCATTGCGCGCGATGATCGGGGCATTCGTATCCGCCCGCTCCGCGACGGTGACGACCGTAAACCCGCCCTCCGTGATATTCCCTGCTACCGCGAAGACTTCGAACGGCCCGGCGAAATCGAGCACTTCCACATCATCAAACAGCACAATCCCGACGGTCATCGTGTCGCTATTCGTCTCGGTTGCCATTTGACTGGTCCCTCCTCTGCAGCCTTTGATTTGTCGCAAGCGTAGTTTACCTACCCGGTATTGCGCAGTCGTGGATCGAGGATGTCGCGCAGCCAGTCGCCGATCAGGTTGATCGAGAGAACCGTGAGCATAATCGCGACGCCGGGGAAGGTCGCCAGCCACCATGCGGTGCTGACATAGGCGCGGCCATCGGCGAGCATACTGCCCCAGGTCGGCTGACTTCCGCCAGCGCCGAGACCGAGGAAAGAAAGCCCTGCTTCGGCGATGATGGTCCCCGCGACGGCAAACGTCGCGATGACAATGGTCGGCGTGATCACATTTGGCAAAATGTGCCGGAAGAGAATCGCGGGCGGGCGGGCGCCTATTGTCCGCGCGGCGGTGACGTACTCATAATGCTTGGCGGAGAGCGTCGAACCACGCACGACGCGGGCAAATGGCACCCACGCGCCAATACTGAGGATGAAGATAACGTTGCGCAATCCCTGGCCGACGACAATCGAAATCAGAATCGCCAGGAGCAGAAAGGGGAACGCGAGTTGCACATCGGCGATCCGGCTGATGACCGAGTCTGTCGCGCCGCCGTAGTAGCCCGCAATCAACCCGATCACCGTGCCGATGCCGCCGCCGAGCGCGACCGCCGTCAGTCCAACGATGAGCGAGATGCGCGCGCCGTAGAGAATGCGGCTGAAGATGTCGCGGCCGAGATTATCCGTACCGAGGAGATGGTTCGTCGAGCCGTGGATTGTCTGACCGGCCACGCCGAACCGCGGGCACGAGGTATACGCGGGGCAGGTCAGGCGCGCGCGGAGGTCCTGATCGAGCGGATCGTATGGGGCTACCAGGGGAGCGGCAATGGCCGCGAAGATCACGCCGAGTAGGATGATGACCCCCGCCAGCCCAAGCCGACCACGCCGGAGCATGCGCCACGCGCGTTTGCTGGCGCTCCGCTTCTTCGGTTCCTCCCGCAGCAGCACGCGCTGTCCGGTGAGTACGCCCTCTTGTGACATTATGCGCTCCTAGCGGGCAGCAGACAGCAGACAGCAGACAACGGATACGGCGCCAGGTGTCTGCTGGTTGAAGTCTTCACGTTTCCTGCCATGCTTCCGATACTCCGTTCTTGCTGTCTGCTGCCTGCCGCCCGCTCATCAAGAGAGGCGAACGCGCGGGTCCAGCCAGGTGTACAGGATATCTATCACCAGGTTGATTGATACGAAACTGACCGCGACGAGGAAAACGGTGGCTTGGATAACCGGAAAATCGCGGGCATTGATGGACTCAACCGCCAATTGCCCGACGCCATTCCACTGGAAAATCTGCTCGGTGATCACCGCGCCCGCGAGCAGGTTGCCGAAATCGAGGCCGATCACGGTGACGAGCGGGATCGCGGCGTTCTTCAGCCCGTGCCGAAAGATGACAATGACCTCCTTCAGTCCCTTCGAGCGTGCGGTCCGCACGAAATCCTGATCCATCACATCGAGCATCCCGGAGCGGACAAGCCGCGTCAGGCGCGCGAGACTCGGTGAGGCGAGAGTAATCATCGGCAGGAGGAAATAGCGGGGCGAGAAGCCATTGTACCCTTGCGACGGGAGCCAGCCGAACCGCACCGAGAAAATCAGGATCAGCATGATACCGAGCCAGAAATTCGGCACCGACTGCCCGAAGAGCGCGACGAACGTCACCGCGTTATCGAGCACCGAGTACCGTTTGACGGCGGCGATCACCCCGAAAATGATTGAGAGCGTGACGGAGAGCACCAGCGCGCCGACCGCCAGTTGAATCGTGCGCGGATAGCGGCTGAGGACGAGGCTCATCGAATCGAAGCCCTGATAATGGATGGATTTCCCGAAGTCACCATGCAGAGCATTCTCGACGAACGTGATGTATTGCACCCAGAGCGGGCGGTCCAGTTTCAGATTGTGCCGGACATTCTGAACATCCGCCTCCGAGGAAGTCTGAGAAAGCAGCAGCCGGACCGGGTCGCCCGTCAGCCGCACGACGAAGAAGACGACCGTAATCACGCCCAGCACGACGAAGCATGCCTGAATCAACCGCCGGATGATGTACTGAATCACAGAAGCCCCCTCTGGGGGTAGGTCTAAGGACTAAGGACTAAGGACTAAGCAAGGGCGCGTTCCCCACTTAGTCCTTAGTCCTTAGTCCTTAGTCCTACCTTACTCGTTCCACTTCATCTCGTATGCCCAGACCATTTCGTCGAAGCGCGGTTCCCACTTGACCCAGTTGTCCACGCCGTAGATATCGGTCAGGTTGTACATGAAGAGGCAGGCGGCATCGTCGAAGAAGATCTTCTGCGCCTGCGCGTAGAGTTGGTTGCGCTTGTCCGGATCAATCGTGTAGCGCGCCTGGGTAATGAGGTCGTTGAACTGGGTGTTCCCATAGGCGATGCCGGACGACCCCTTGGCGTTGTTCACCGTGTCCCGCGTCTCGATCGAGAAGCGCGAGTAGAGGATGTTGTCGGCGTCGAAGATCCAGTTACCCCAGGAGGCGAAGATCAGACCGTCCTCTTCCAGCGCGTTGCCTTTTGTTGTCAGGACGCTCGGATCGGTGAGCAGTCCCTTGGCGCGGATACCAACCTTGTTCAATTGCTGAATGAAGGCTTCGGCGACCTCCTTATCCTTCATGTACCGCCCCTGCTGATACCAGACATTGACGTCGACCCCGCTGGCGAGGCCCGCGTCCTTCAAGAGCGATTTCGCCTTATCCGGATCGTACGGGTACGGCTTGAGACTGGGATCGTAGCCGACCGTCCACGGCGGCAGCACGGTCGCGATGCGCGTCCCGTTGCCCAGGAGGACGCCCTGAATGATCGCGTCCCAGTCCACGGCGTAGTTGATTGCTTGCCGTAGTTTCACATTGTCCACCGGTGGCTTACGGACCTCGAGATACCGTTGGCGAAATCCGGGGTCGCGGTCGGCAGGCGTCTTCTGGCATACTCAGGGCATCATTTACGTCTCATCTCAGGAGGTAGCGGATGTCCCTGAAGCCGGAACCCATCGGCCCGATTCCCG
>JBPCPB010000057.1:0-12517 GCA_050999735.1 Thermomicrobiales bacterium
CGCGGTCTTGTCATAAAACAACTCGCCAATCAGCGAGGTGCGATCGTAGCCATCCACGACGACCGGGACGGTCGCGCCGCTCTTGTCGTCCTTCACGGGCTTCGTGCTCGGTTGGGCGTTCCACTGCGCGACGGTCGCGACGTAGTCCGACTGCAATGTCGGCGATTTCGCGTTGCACGTTGGGTCCGCCGCGCACGCCGCGAAGAAGAGAGTGAAGGCGCGGTCGAAGTTCGTTCCGTCATCCTCACCGATATTCGCCTGGCGCGGCACGGACGAGTCGAGAACCGCACTGCGTACCGCGTTCGGAAAATCACGCATCATCGTCAGAGCGACGCGCGTGCCGTACGAGACGCCGAGCAGGTCGAGTTGCGGATAGCCGAGCAGCGCGCGAATATCGTTGAGGTCTGCCGCGCCCTCCGCGCTCGTGTAGGCGCCGAGGTTGATCCCCTGCTTCGTCAGCCGATCTCGGCAGGCGAAGATCGCCGCGATGTCGTGATTCGCATTATCGTCCGGGCTGAGTTCGACCTGCGCGTCCGCGAGGTCCTGTGTCGTTACCTCCGGGCATCCGAGATTCGGCTGCGCGAAACCGACGCCACGCTGATCGTAGATAATCACGTCGCGGTTCGCAGTCAATGCCGGCAAGTCGCCCGCGAGGAGATAGGTGAGCGTGTCCTGCACCGCCCCGCCCGGCCCGCCCTCGATGTAGACGAGTGGGTCCGGCACGGGAGTGGTGGATGCGCTCTTGAAGACGGCGACGGGCAATTTGATCGTCGGGCCGGTCGGGTTGCGATGCTGCTCTGGCACGACGGCAAATCCGCACGTCACCGTCTGCCCCTCGACCTGCCCATCCGGCAGTTTCCACGGGCATGCGGCGGGATCGAAGTGAGTCTGCCCGCTCGCCGCTGCGGTCGCCGCATCGTATCCCGGTGTCACCACCGTCGCCGCCAACCCCTGCGTTCCCATACCGAGCAGCGAGAGTGCCAGGCTGACAAAAATAATCACTGAGCCGCAAAAACGTGTCCGTCGCCGCATTGGTGCATTCCCTCATTTTCACTATCCACGAGTCCCATGCACCCGCCGACAGGATAGCAGATCGCCGATTCCCACGTACCTGTCAGGCATCTTTGACAAGTACGGCAAGAGTATCGGCCTGATCCTCCCGCATCTGAGCGACCAGGTCATCCACGCTGGCGAACTTCGCATCACCGCGCAGCCACTGGATGAAATGGACGGCGATCATCGTGTCATAGAGGTCGCCGTCCCAATGGATCAGGTTTGGTTCGACGGAGCGGGGGCCATTATCAAACTGCGGGCGCGGGCCGATGTAGGTCATCGCGGGGTAGCGGGTTGGATCGTCCGCGATTGTCACCCAGGTCGCGTAGATGCCGTCCTTCGGCACGACGATGCCGGGCGAAACCCGCGTATTTGCGGTCGGAAAACCAATCTGCCGCCCGCGCCCCGCGCCACGCACTACCGGGCCGCGCAGCATGTAGGGTCGCCCCAGCAGCCGCGCTGCAGCGGCAACCTCCCCGGCGAGCAGGTGGTTGCGAATGGCGGTGCTGCCGATCATCTCGCCGTCCGGCGCGTCATCCAGGTGGATGCGGGGCAGGACATGCAGTGTATAACCGAACTCCGTGCCAAGATCGCGCAGGACATCGAGATTTCCCTCCCGCCCCTTGCCGAAAGCGAAATCGTCCCCCACCCAGACCTCGACGGGCCGGACAGCGCGGGCGACCATCGCCATGAAGTCGCGCGCGGCGGTGTCCGCCGTCTGCCGCGTAAACGGATAGATGATGAGCACATCCACGCCGAGCGACGCCATCAACGCGGCTTCGTCGTCCACCGTCGTGATGCGTGGCGGCGCGGATTCCGGCGCGAGGACGGCGCGCGGGTGCGGATCGAAAGTGAGGACGACAGAGCGGACACCCCGTGCCCGCGCCCGCGCAACGACATTACCGATCAGCCGCTGATGACCGCGATGCACGCCATCGAACGTCCCAATCGTCAACACGGACGGCGCGGGCGGGAGATCGGCGAGGGAGCGCACAACGAGAGGAGGACTGAGGACTGAGGACTGAGGACTGAGTGGATGCTGGTCACTCGGAGGTTCAGTCACCGTTTCTCTCCATCCTTTTTCCTTCGTCGAAATTCGCCATTACTCGTTACCTGCATCGCCCACTCAGTCCTCAGTCCCCCTTCTGTCCTGACTACCTTCTTTGGTCGCCACGCGCCGTCCGCACCAACGCCGATGCCGTGCCAATTGCCCGTCGCATCGTAGGCACGGACGTTCGTGCCGTCCCACGCGCCACTGTCCACGATTGCCTTACCCTGCGACCAGTCGCGCGCCGCCCGATCATCGAGCAGCAGCGCGGGCCAGTCCACAAGCGCGGCATCGGGGTGAATGGCAACCTGCGGCCATGCGGCATGCAGGTCCGGCAGAGCGGCGAGTTCGTCCAATGACCACGCCTCGCACAAGCGGAAGGGGCCTGAGCGGAGGCGGATAAGCCGCGCCAGCGTCGCGCCGCAGCCGAGCGCCTGGCCGAGATCGCGCGCAAGCGCGCGAATATACGTGCCCGCGCCACAGTCTACCACCAGCCAAGCCACCGGAGCAGCCCACGCGACGAGCGCCAGTCGGTGGATCATCACCTGCCGCGCCGGGACATTGACGATCTTTCCCGCTCGCGCCAATGCATATGCCCGCTGCCCGCCAATGTGGATCGCGGAGTACGCGGGTGGTATCTGCGTAATCTCGCCCGTGAATTGCGATAATTGCGCCTCTATCACCTCAAGGGATATGTCCGAATGATCACACTCCCCGATCACCCAGCCGTCGAGGTCGTCCGTGTCGGTCCTCGTGCCGAGGAGAATTGCCGCAAGGTAGACCTTGCCATGCGCGGAGAGATACTCAACGACCTTCGTCGCCTCTCCGACGCAGATGGGGAGAACGCCCGTCGCCGCCGGGTCGAGCGTGCCGGCATGCCCGACGCGCCGCTCGCCCGTCAACCGCCGCACACGCGCCACGACATCGTGCGCCGTCCACCCCACTGGCTTATCAACGACGAGAATGCCTGAGAGGGTTCGAGGTTCGGAGTTCGAGGTTCGAGGAGGGGACGGGACACCGAACTCCGAACTGCTCACATCACCCGCCCCGCCGCTGCGACGGGCCAGCGATCCACGACCGCACCGCCACGCACCATCACCAATTCTCCGGCGAGGTTGGCGACCGGACAGGAGTGGACCGGGATCACGTCGAGCATCTCGCCGATCCGCACATCGCTGCTGTGCGGATCGAGTTTCAGCCAGCCATGCTCCTCGGAGAGGCCAACGATCTGAATGTCCTCCTTACCAACGACGATGCCGTGCCCCGCGCTGCCCGTCATGCCATGCACACCGGTATCCGACGTCAGCGTCTTCGATCCCGCGTCCATCACCGCCCGGTCACGGGCAGTGTGGCTGACGACGGTGACGAGGACGCGGAGGGCGCACCGCTCCGGCGGCACGACATGCAGGCCGACCTGCATCGCGTCGTAAAAGGCGTAGTTGCCGGGGCGCATCTCGGTGATCCCCGCGACGCTCGCCGTCGCCGGGCCACCGGGCGTCGAGCCACTGCTGACCCGCGCCGGTGAGAGACCAACGACATCCAGCGCGCGCGCCGTGGCAACCAGTTTCTCTCCTGCTGCCCGCCCAACCGCGGCGCGGTCCTCACTGTCCGGGTATTTGTACGTCTGCCCCTCGTGCATGCAGATGCCGCCGAAGCGGAGACCGGGCGCTGCCGCTATCTGTTGCGCGAGCGCGACCGTCGCATCACCGGGCGCGACCCCGACCCGCCCCAGACCGGTATCCACTTTGACGAGCACCTCCAGCGGCGCGGGTTCATGGGCAAAGATGGATGAGAGCGCGGCGATTCCTTCCGGGCTATCCACAATCGTCGAGACGGTCATGCCCGGTCGCCGCGCGAGGGCCGCGAGCCGCCGCACCTTCATCGCGGTGACGAGCGGATAGCAGATGAAGATGTCGGTTATACCGCCGTCCGCCATCGCCTCCGCCTCACCGAGTTTGGCGCAGGTGATGCCGACCGCCCCGGCGTCCAATTGCATGCGTGCAATCCGGGGCGACTTGTGCGTCTTGATATGCGGCCGCAGTTGCACCCCCGCCGCCTTCGCTGCGGCGGCCATCTCGGCAATGTTCCGCTCCAGCGTATCCAAATCCACAATCACACTCGGCGTATCCAACTCCCCGTACCCCATCATTGCCTCCATTTGAAAGAATTGAGCGCAGAGGACACAGAGGACGCAGAGAGCGCAGAGAAGGGGAAAAGGATTTTTCGAGTTCTTTTTCTATCTTCCTCTGTGTTCTCTGCGTCCTCTGTGATCTCTGCGCTACGCATTCTCAGCCCCCTTGGATGATGCCCGCGAGGACATCGGGATCCACGTTGCCGCCGGAGAGGATGACGCCGACGCGCTTGCCCGCAACCGGGACTTTTCCGGCGAGGATCGCGGCGACACCGACGGCGCCCGTCGGCTCGACCAATACCTTGAGGCGGAAGAGGAGGAAGCGCAACGCCGCCTTGATCTCCGCGTCATTGACGAGCACGACCGCTTCGAGGTTCTCCTGCTCGATCGGAAACGTCAGTTTGCCCGGCGCGAGCGTGCGAATGCCGTCCGCGATCGAGGCGGGTGGCGGCACACTGACGATCTTGCCCTGTTGGAGCGAGAGGTAGGTATCGTTGCCGTCCTCCGGCTCGACGCCGAAGATACGGATGTCCGGCCAGAGGGCGCGGGCCGCGAGGCAACTGCCGCCGATCAGCCCGCCGCCGCCGACGCACGAGATAAGCATATCGAGCGGCGGCGCCTGATCGCGCATCTCATAGACCGCCGTCCCCTGTCCCGCGATAATTTGCGGGTCATCGTAGGGCGGCACGACGGTCAGGCCGCGCGCTTCCCCAAGCCGTCGGGCAATCGCCTCGCGATCCTCGGTGAGCCGGTTGTAGCGCACGATCTCCGCGCCGTACCCTTCAGTCGCGGCGACTTTCGTCGCGGGCGCGTCGTGCGGCATGACGATCACGGCGGGGATGCCGAGCAGATGGCTTGACAGCGCGACCGCCTGCGCGTGATTCCCCGACGAGAAGGCAACGACGCCACGCCGCCGCTCCTCCGGCGTGAGCAGGCTGAGGCGATTGAATGCGCCCCGAAACTTGAACGCGCCCGCGCGCTGGAGGTTCTCGCATTTCAAAAACAGTGCCGCGCCGACCTGATCGTTGAGCGTGCGCGAGGTAATCACGGGTGTGACGTGCGCATGCCCGGCGATTCGCCGCGCCGCCGCTTCCACATCCGCAAAGGTGACTGCCGGTGCCGCCGCGTCCGTTACCATCCACTCTTCCCCTTCTCATCGCTGTCGTCGTATCCGTCGCACGCCCCGTCGCGGGACGAGAGTGGCCGTCCGTGTGGTTGAATGTATCATAGATACGCCGAGGAATGATCCTCACCCCCGGCCCCTCTCCATCGCCAGACGGAACGTCAACGTGCCACAATCCTGAGAGCGATGGAGAGGGGACGGGGGTGAGGAACACGACGACGCCCCGAAGGAGAAACATCTATGCGTGATGACACCACAACAGTCACTTGGGCGGACTACGCACGGGCGGAGCAGTTCCTGCCGTGGAACGCCACGAAATTAGTCTTCAACGCGGACGTGCGCCCCAACTGGATCGCGGGGAGCAATCGCTTCTGGTATCGCCGCGCGGGGCGCGACGGCACGACATTCATACTCGTTGATCCAGCGACGGGGCGATCCGAACCCGCCTTCGACCATGTGCGGCTGGCGGCAGCGCTCTCACAAGCGGCGGGGAAATATTACGTTCATACCGCGTTACCGTTTGAGACATTCACATTCGTGAACGACGAGCGGGCGATTCAATTCGACGCAGCCGACAAACGGTGGACGTGCGACCTGACGACGCAGGAGTGCGTCTCGGAGGAAAAAGAAGAGCAGTCCAAGACCGAAGTCCGTTCGCCGGATGGCAGATGGGCCGCGTTTGTGCGGGACAATAATCTCTTTGTACGCGCGATCGCCACCGGCGCGGAGCGGCAAATCACGACCGATGGCACGCGGCACAATGCCTACGCCGCGCTGCCGGGGTCGTCGCTCTCGGCGGTGACGGACCGGGTGATCGGCAAGCCCGCTACGCCCGCACTGCAATGGTCACCAGACTCGACGAAGTTCGTCACCTATCGCCTCGATGAGCGCGAGGTGCGCGATATGTACCTCCTGCAATCCGTCCCGACCGATGGCACGGCGCATCCAACGCTCCATCCGTACCGCTATCCGCTGGTCGGCGACGCGCGTCTGCCCTTCGCGCATCTGGTCGTCGTGGATGCGGAAACGGGTGGCGTCACGCCGCTGGAAACCGAACCGCTCGCGGCGATGACGCGCACCACGCCCTTCGAGCAGCGTAACGTCTGGTGGAGCGGCGACAGCGCGCACGTCTTCGCGATCAGCCAGCGGCGCGGCCACCACTCCGTTACCCTCCAGATCGCGGACGCCGCCAGCGGCACGAGCAGTATGATTCTGGAAGAAGACGGCCCGTCCCATGTCTATCCACACCATGTGCCGATGGCGAACACGAACGTCCACGAAGTCGGCAACGGCAAGGCGGTGACGTGGTGGTCGCAGCGGAGTGGCTGGGGCCATCTCGCGCTCTACGACATTGCGACCGGCGCAATGCAAGTGCAACTGACATCCGGTGCCTGGACCGTACGCGACACGTTGCGCGTGGACGCGGAGCATGGCTGGGTCTCCTTTACTGCCGGTGGACGGGAAGAAGGACGCGACCCCTATTATCGCCACCTTTACCGCTGCACGCTCGACGGGGCGGACCTCACCCTGCTGACACCCGAAGACGCCGATCACACGGTGACATTCTCGCCTTCCGGCGCATATTTCGTGGATACCTACTCACGTGTGGACCTGCCACCCATCTCGGTGCTGCGGAAAGCGGACGGCATACTCGTCGCCAAACTCGAGGAAGCGGACATTTCGGCGCTAACGGAGATGGGCTGGCGCTTCCCGGAGCGGTTCACGGTCAAGGCGCGCGATGGCGTGACCGACCTCTATGGGTGCATCTACCGCCCGACGCACTTCGATTCGACACGGCAGTATCCGGTGCTGGACAGCATCTATCCGGGCCCGCAGACGATCCACACGCCGAAAGCGTTCGGCGGCGGGGAGAGCGGCGGACGCAACTTCTGGCAGGATCAGGCGCTGGCGGAACTCGGCTTCATCGTCGTCAACATTGACGGTATGGGCACGCCGTACCGCTCGAAGGCGTTCGTTGATGTCGCCTACGGCAAGAATTTCGGCGAGGCGGGCGGACTCGAAGACCACATTATTGGCCTTAAGCAACTGGCAGCGCGCGATCCGTCGCTCGACCTCGACCGCGTCGGTATCTACGGTCACTCCGGCGGCGGCTTCGCCTCGGCGCACGCACTGCTCAGTTTCCCGGACTTCTACAAGGTCGCCGTTTCGTCGGCGGGCAACCACAACCAGATGGGCTATCTCGCGGGCTGGGGCGAGCGGTACATCGGCATGCCGGAGGGCGATAATTACGCGGGCCAGGTCAACGCATCGCTCGCGGCCCATCTGAAGGGGAAATTGCTGCTCGTCCACGGCGAACTGGACGACAATGTCCACCCCTCGCTGACGATGCAACTCGTGGACGCGCTGATTGCCGCGAACAAAGATTTCGACCTGCTCATCATCCCCTTCACGAACCACGCCTTCTTCGATCTGCGCTGGGGATTGGAAGAGGCGGAGCGCTTTGTCTCACTCAGCCATCCCTATTTTGTGCGCAAACGCTGGGATTACTTCGTCACACACCTGCGCGGCGCGACACCGCCCGCCGGGTACGCGATCAAACCGATGCTCGGCCCGGAATAATGGTGGCGTAGGCTGCAGCCTGCGTCCCACTTGCAGGCTGGAAAGCCCGCGCTACTGGGGGGGGAACGCAGGCTGAAGCCTACGCTACCAATACCGGGACGGACGAAAGGCTAGGGGGTATGTCTGCAACGTATGTCGCACTGCTTCGGGGGATCAACGTGGGGGGCAAGAACAAGCTCCCGATGAAAGAGTTGCTCGACCTGTTCGTTCAGGCGGGATGCCGCGACGCACGCGCCTACATCCAGAGCGGGAATGTCATCTTCCAGGCCGACACGGATAGTGCCGCGTCACTCCCCGACGTCATCACCGCGCGGATTGCCGAGCGCTTCGGCTATCGGGTGCCGGTGCTGGTGCGGACGGCCGAACAGATCGGCGACGTCATCCGCCACAACCCCTTCATCGCGGCGGGGGCGGCGGAAGAGGCGCTCCACGTCCTCTTCCTCGCCAACCAACCAAATGCGGCCAGCGTGGATAGCCTCGACCCCGACCGCTCGCCGCCCGACGCATTCATCGTGCGCGGTCAGGAGATCTATCTACGGCTCCCAAATGGCGCGGGGCGGACAAAGCTGACGAACACCTACTTCGACGCGAAGCTCGCCATGACGAGCACCGGCAGAAACTGGCGGACCGTAACAACGCTCTTCGCACTGATGGAGAGCGGAAGCGAAACATGACTATGACCGACGACCGCCGCATTCTCGTTGATCTCCTGCCGCAATTGGTCATAGGAGCAACGCGCGGCTGGAAGGGCATTGTCCTACCACCAACTATCTTTGGCGATCGGATAACCCCTTGACCCTCACGCTCCGTGAGGGTGTACGGTGTGCGCGTGGTCATCGGGGCCGCTGAGAAAGGAGGAGCCATGACACGGCCCGACGCCATGAAAGTGGGCGCGCTGGCGAAACAGACGGGTATCTCCGTCCGCACGCTCCACTACTACGACGAGATCGGCGTGCTCGCGCCGTCGCAGCGAAGCGACGCGGGCTACCGGCTCTATACCGCCGCCGATGTCGTCCGTTTGCAGCAGATCATGTCGCTACGGCAACTGGGCTTTTCGCTCGAGCAGGTTCGGGATTGCCTGAACCGTGGCGATGTCTCACCCCTGCGAGTGATCGAGCAGCAGCTCGCCCAGGTGCGGGAGCAGATCGCGCTGCACCATCAACTCCGCGAGCGCCTGGAGGCGATTGCGTGGGGTTTACGGCGGGCGGAGGAACCGTCCGTCGCGGACTTGTTGCAGACTATGGAGGTAATGAATAGGATGGAAAAGTACTACACACCCGAGCAACTGGAATGGATGAAGGAGCGGCGGCAGACCGTCGGCGAGGAGCGCATCCGCGAAGTCGAAGCCGAGTGGCCCACACTGATCGCGCAGGTTCGCGATGCGATGGACGCGGGCATTGACCCGGCGGACCCGCGCGTGCAAGCTCTCGCCCAGCGATGGAAGGGGTTGGTGCAGGAGTTCACCGGCGGCAACCCCAGCATCGAGAAGAGCCTGCGGACGATGTACGAGAACGAGAAGTCGCAGGACATTCATCCCTCCTTCGACCCGCGTATGGCGGAGTATGGTGCGTACATCGGCAAGGCGATGGCGGCGGCCAAGCAGGCGAAGTGACGGATTGCCCACCCCAGCCTCCCCCGAAACGGGAGGGGAGCACGAGCACAACGCCCACTATGTGCAATATGAGTTCCCCCTCCCGAAACGGGAGGGGGTCAGAGGGTGGGTATCCCCATTAGTCCTGATGCAGCGCCGTGTACACCTGCTCGGCGTTGATCGGGACGGAACTAAATCGCTTGCCGGTGGCGGCCTTCATCGCGTTGGCGACGGCGGCGGGGCCAGGGATGATCGGTGGCTCGCCGACGATCCGCGCGCCGAACGGGCCGTCAACCGAGGGGACTTCGACGAGGATCGTCTCAATGTTCGGTACCTGCGTGGAGGCAGGGAGCGCGTAATCCATGAATGAGCCGGTGAGCAGCTGCCCGTTATCGTCGTAGATCATCTGCTCGAAGAGCGCGAAGCCAAGCCCCTGCACGACGCCGCCCTGAATCTGCCCGATCACGGCGGGCGGGTTCAAGGCGTGACCAACGTCCTGTACGGCGACGTAATTGAGTATCTCCACTTCGCCCGTATCCGGGTCCACGCGGAGGTGCGCGAGGTGCGCCGCGAAACTCGCCGCGATCACCTGCTGCGCGCTCGCGCCATTACCCCAGACCGGCTTGTACTTGCTCGTGCTCATCCGTGCGACATCAGCGAGCGTGACTTTGCGATCCGGCACGCCTTTGACTTGCACATTCTCGCCGACGATTTCGAGGTCTTCGACCGATGCTTCCAATTCCTGCGCGACGATGGCGAGCGCCTGCTTGCGCGCCTCGTTCGCCGCTTCCAGCACCGCCTTGCCGACCGTGTAGGTAATCTGGCTGCCGCCACTACCAGGGGAGTGCGGCGCGGCCTCGGTGTCGCCGATCACGACGCGCACCTTGTCCGCCGGGATGCCGAACGCCTCGGCGGCGATCATCGCGAAGGTCGTCGTCTGCCCCGTCAGGTCCACCGCGCCGACGCTGATCGTCAGCGTGCCGCCCGGATCCATCCGGCAGGCAGCGGCGGCAGGGCCTTTGCCACCGGGCCAGCCACCCGCGCCGATGCCAACGCCCTCTTTCGCGGGGAGGGTGTGCCGATTCTGCCAAAGCGGGTGCTTCTTCAGTTCTTCCAGACATTCGACGAAGCCGATGCGCGGCCACGGGTTGCCGTCCGGCCAGAGATCTCCCTCAACGATGGCGTTCTTCAGGCGCAGATCGAGCGGGTCCATGCCGAGTTTGTCGGCAAGGTCGTCCATCTGCGACTCAATCGCGAAGCTGGCGTGCGGCGCGCCCGGCGCGCGGTATGCCCCGACGCCCGGCTTGTTCGTGACGACTTCGTAGCCACGGATGTCCAGATTCGGGAAGCGATACCACCCGCCGATCAGCAGGCAGGCAATGCCGAGCGCGGAGCCGGAATATGCGCCGGTGTCGAAAACGACGCGCGCCTGCATGGCGGTCAGTGTGCCATCTTTCTTCGCGCCCGTCTTGCACTCGATCAGGGCGTACGGCGACGGGTTCGCGGCGAGGAAGTCTTCGCCGCGCGTGTATTGCAGATGAACGGGCCGCTTCGTCTTCTTGACGAGCGAGGCGGCGAACGGCTCAAGGACGACATACTTCGCGCCGAAGCCGCCGCCGACGGTCGTCGCGACGCAGCGCACCATGTTCGATGGCAAGTCGAGCGCCTTCGCCACCTCATCGCGCGTCATGAACTGCGCCTGCGTGCTCGTGTAGACCGTCACGCCGTCGGTCACGGGATCGGGGGCGACCATGCACGACTGCGTCTCCAGATAGCCCTGATGGACACCGGCGATCGTGTAGGTATCCTCGACGATCACATCCGCCTCGCGGAAGCCCTGCTCCATGTCACCGCGCTTGAAGTGGAGGGTGTTCGAGACATTGTCGTGCAGGTCTTCGTGCTCCTCCTCATCTTCGCTGGCGCTGACGGCGGCGTGCAAATCCTGCTCCTGCGCGCCCGCCGCCAGATGCTCGCGCACGCGCGGCGCGCCGTCCTGCATCCCCTTCACCGGGTCCGTGACCGCCGCGCTCGGTTCGTACGTCGCCTCGACCGCCGCCGCGCCATCCTCCGCCACCGCCTCTGACTCCGCGAGGACGACCGCGACGGGCTGCCCGGCGAAGACGACGTGTCCCTTCGCAAGGAAGTTGAGCCGCCGCGAGCCGGACTCCCACCCCTTGAGCGTCCCTTCCAAGTCCTCAGCGGTGAAGACGGCGACGATGCCGGGCATCTGCCGAGCCGCCTCGGTATCAATACTGATGATCTTTGCGCTCGCATACGGGCTGGAGACGAGCCGGGCGTAGAGCATGCCGGGGAGCCGGACATCGCCAGCATAGCGGGCGCGCCCGGTCAGTTTCTCCGGGCCGTCGCGGCGGAGGATGTCGGTGCCAACTGTCGTCATCTGTGCCATCGTTTCTCCCTCTCTGTTGCTGACAACGGGTCGCGCGGGACCGTAAAGGCGATTATACGGGAAATCCTCGTCTCAGCAGCACTTATATCGAATGATGGAACATTATCCCGGTGGTGGCAGGCTTCCAGCCTGTGTGAAACGCAGGCTGGAAGCCTGCCACCACCAATCCAAATCGTAGTGACCGCCTAATTGCCCGCGTCCCCATTCGCGGCCATCGTCGCGCCTGCGGGTTGCGCATCGAGATCGTCCACCGGCGCGGCTTCCGGGGTGCGGGGCGCAGCCTGGAGCATACCGACCGCTTCGAGGTTGCGGCGCACCTGCGCGCGGGACTCATTCGAGAGCGGCGTGCCCGGCAGGCGGACGGTCGCCTTCTCCGTCTGACCGAGGGCGCGCATCGCCTCCTTGATTGCCGCCTGAAAGGTGCCCGGCACCTGCGTGACATTGGCGACGCGCATCAGATCGAGGAAGCCGCGGCGCGCGCCCTCGTAATCGCCCTTGCGGAACGCCTCGACGCAACTGACGCCCGGCCCCGGCGCAAAGTTCGCCTCACCGATCACTGCGCCATCGCCGCCGAGCATCAGGGT
>JBPCPB010000037.1:0-11817 GCA_050999735.1 Thermomicrobiales bacterium
GGGGGGGGGGAGGAGCTGTGGTCTCCGCGCTCTAGCCGCGTCTTTCTTTGTTTCGTGGTTGCTGTCCCCCCACCCCCCTCCCGGACCGTCCACGCCGCTGCCAGAGCGCCCTGCCGCCGCAAGAGGGCGATTCACGCATCGCCCCTACGCAGGGTATCACGCCGAATCTATCGTGAAAGAGTTTATCTTGGCGATGGATGTAACCATACGCGAGTATCGTGAAGAAGACCGGGAACGGCTTGCCGAGTTGTTCGATGACTTCCAGGATTACCTGGTCGCCCTCGATCCCTTGCGGCGCTTGCGGCGTATGCCAGGATACGGCGAAGAGGCGCTTGCGAAGGATCTGGATGAAGTCCGAGAGAAGCGAGGTCTCTTCGCGGTCGCGCTCGATGGGGAGATCATCGTCGGTTTCGTTGTCGGCATTCTCCAGGAGCGGAAGAACCGGCGTGACGTGATTGATTCCACGGGGGGAAGAGTTACCGAACTCTATGTTGATCGCGCATATCGTGGCCGGGGGATTGGCACGCTCCTGATGCATCACGTTGAAGCGTATTTCCGCATGAACGGTTGCGATGTGGCACAGGTCGAGGTATTCGTCCCCAATGCTCCGGCACGGCGGCTCTACGAGAAGTTCGGTTATGAGTATCGCGATATTGATACGATGAAGAATCTTTAAGTGCCACAGGCTTGGATTTGTGTCGCCATTTCCTGACATGTCTCGTTACGATGCCGCGCTCTAATTATCCCTTCCGCACCGCCCATGCGCCGCCCAACCGAGCGGCGCGTTTTTCCATTGAAACGCCGCGAAAAAGCTGCATGCTCTCACTCCTTGACCCTCTTTCCTTTGTAGGGCGATTTACTTTTGTTTAACATATCATCCGCTATACAAACAATGCGCGATAATGACAGTGTGAATTATTGAAACGAACGGGGCGAAAAGAAGCCGAATGAACAACGCATGCGACGGATGACGCGCATGATGCATCCGGCATCACCACCACAAATGGTGGCATTTCGTCCGTCGCGTGCGGAGGAATTTGTAAAAGGTTTTCCGTGGTCACTTCTCCGGCGTCACAGAGGCGAGCGCGGGATTGTGCATATTTTTTACAGATTTGTGGGAGATACCCGGCATACTCTGGAACAACCATTGCCACATGGGGGTTGGGAAAGAGAGGGTTGGCTAACGTTCTGGCGGGACGGACGCCAGAGGAGGGACACGGCAATGGTCGTAGCACCACCATATGTGCCATCGGATGCGACCGGCACGACCCGCGCAACTGCCGCCACACTGAATGACCATTTGCATCGCGCCCTCGTCCGCGCGGCGACGCATCACCCGGAGCAACCCTTCGTTATCGAAGCCGAAACCGGATACGTCATGACCTATGGCCAGTGCCTTGCCGCTGTCAATGACCTGCGCCGGATGATCGGCACGCCGCCGAAACGCATCGCGCTCGTGTTACCCGGTGGGATTACCGGTGCAGTCCTCTGGCTCGGTGCGCTCACCGGCGGACATCTGCTCGTGCCGCTTGCTTCGGATGCCGCGGAAACCGAGAAGGCACGGGCCACGCGCCTATATACGCCGGACCTGCTCATCGTCGAAGACGACGATGCCGCGCGGGGCTTCGACTGTGCCACCGCGACGGTTATTACCCAACAGATCTGTGACGAAGCGATCCAACAGGCGCGGTCCGGCGGTCCGCCCGTATCGCCCATGCCGGGGCGGGTCGCGCTCTCGACATCGGGCACGACCGGGGAGCCGAAGGGGGTCATCCTGGAGGGATCGCAGATCGCCTGGACTGCCGAGCAGATCCGGCTAAGCCATCGTCTGACGCCGCGCGACCGCGGCCTGACGGTGCTGCCATTCAGCCATGTGAACGCGCCCGTGGTCAGTCTCTGCGCCTCACTCCTGACGGGCAGTACAATCGTGATTGCCCGTCGGTTCAGTCGCGAGCGGTTTTGGGACTGGGTCGAACGCTATCAGGTCACATGGGCGAGCATCGTGCCGACCGTGCTTACTCGGTTGCTCGATACACCGAAGCCCGGCTTCCTGCCCGGCGCCCTCCGATTCGTTCGCACGGCATCGGCGCCGCTGCCGGCGGCACGCATGCGCGCATTCGAAGGCACATTCGGCATCCCGGTGATCGAGACCTACGGACTCACCGAGGCTGCCAGCACAATTGTCGCGAATCCGGTGCCGCCGGGCCGGCATAAGCCGGGATCGGTGGGGTTGCCGATCGGTGTGGACCTTCGCGTTTGCCACGCGCGGTCGGACGAGCGTGGGTGCTCCTTGCAGGAAGTTGCCCCCGGTGAACAGGGGGAGATTTGCGTGCGCGGCCCAGGGGTGATCCCGGCATATCGGGGCGGAGTCGGACACGAGTCGTTCGAAGCGGGGTGGTTCCGCACCGGCGACCTCGGATACCGGGATGAGGAGGGCTATCTCTACATCACGGGTCGCTTGCGTGACATGATTAACCGAGGTGGAGAGAAGATCGCGCCGCGTGAGGTGGAAGAAGTCCTCCTGACACATCCCGCGGTGCGCGATGCAGCCGTGATTGGCCGCCCCGACGCCCAGTATGGCGAGGTAGCCGTAGCCTACGTCGTCGCTGACGAAGCATGGTCGCGGGATGATCTCGTCCAATGCCTGCACCATTATGCGGCGGCGCGATTGAGTGCGTACAAGGTGCCGGTTGACTTCGTGAGAGTGGAAGCGCTTCCCCGCAATCCCAACGGTAAAATCAACCGTGAGGCGCTACGCACGCAGGAGGCGCGGCGTGATCGCCGCAGTTAGTGCGCAGCGGCATGTCCCGCGGACTGACAGCGTCCGGCGACCAGAGAAGCGCCCCTATATCTACGAGGTTGATCCGTTGCGCGGGGTAACGGCGATCATTGTCGTCGCGGTCCATGTGCTGCTGTTCGTGAACTTCGGCTGGCGATCCCCATCGAGCATCCACATACAGAACGCCGTGCTCGCCACGATCCGCTTCACGCGCAATGTCTTCATGTTTATCACCGCGTTCACGCTCGTCTATGTCTACTACGGCAAACCGTTCTCGCTCAAGCGGTTCTGGTCCCGGCGGAGCGTCGGTGTGCTGCTGCCCTATTGCCTATGGAGTGTCGCCTATGCGTGGCTGAATACCCCGCAGCCGTCGGTGGCGCGCTTCGCCAGAGTCGTCGGCATTGACCTCCTGACGGGGCAAGCCTCCTACCAACTCTATTACATTGGCGTGACATTGCAGTTTTATCTGCTGCTCCCGCTCTTTCTGCTCGTTCTGCGCCGGGTCGCACGGTGGCCGTGGCAGACTCTGACGGTCAGCTTTCTCGTGCAGTGGTTCCTCCTGTATGCCGATTACCACTATCTCCAGACGGGCGTCGTGAAGCCCGCGCACTGGATGGCGACGCTCCTGGCCTACCGACAGAATTGCGCGCTGCTCTATCCCTTCTATTTCGTGCTGGGTGGGATGGCAGCGATCCATCTCTCGCGGGCCAAATCGGTGTTGCTGCGCCGGGGCCGCTGGGCACTGATCGGCTTCGTGGCGATGTTGGTCGTCGTTTTGGCGCACTTCGCGCTCCAGGTGTGGGGCGAGCAGCAGCCACTATCCTATGTCAATGCGCCGGTGCAGCCGATCATCCTCTTCTACAGCGTTCCCGCGATCATCTTCATGTGCTGGCTCGCGTGCCTATGGGGAGCGCACTTGGACCACCGGACCGGCACTCCTCCGGGCTATCGGTTCTGGAAGGAACTGTCCGAGGCCTCGTTTGGCATTTATCTGCTCCACGCGGCGGTCCTGACGGCGGTGGCGAACTGGGTATTGCCCATCGTGCCGCTCGCCTGGCCCGGCGCACTCCGTGTCTTCAGCGTCTGGCTTCTCGCGGCGACCGCGACCGTCGCACTCAGCGCGATGCTCGCCCATCTGCCGGTGTTGAGCCGTCTCGTGGGGCGCATGCGCGTGATGCCGGGCGGCATCTCCCTCCGGCGCACAAGAGCCGTTGACTGGAATCGCGCACGCAGTGTCGCACCATCCGCGAACGCGATTGAGAGGACGCTGTGAGTATCGAGCGAAACCGCTCTCTGACCCGGCGCGCTCTCCTTACCGCCATGGGGGCGTCCACGATCCTGGCGGCCTGTAGTGGCGCGTCCGCAATGATCGCGGCCCGTGATGACGATACTTCACCGACCAGCCCGACGGCCCTGACAGCCTCGACAAGCGCTGGGCAGCCGACGGTCACGCTCGATACGCCCACGACAATGCCCTCGATCATGAGTGCCGCGACATCCGCCACACCTCAGGACGTCCCCACCGCTACGCAGGTCGCTACACCCGTCATTCCTTCCGGGAGTCAGGTGCTGAATCGCACGTTCACCAGCGCGGCGCTCGGACGAGCGATGCCGTACTTTATCTACCTTCCGGTTGGCTATACCGAATCGGGCATTCGCTATCCTGTGCTGTATATGCTCCATGGCCATGGTGGCTCGAATACGGAGTGGATCGGCTACGGCCTGCTGGAAACGGCGGACACGATCATCAACGTGGGGCAGATTCCTCCAATGCTCATCGTCCTGCCGCAGGGCGATCAGGCATTTTGGGTCAATCACGCGGACGACGACCAACGATGGGGCGATTACACGGCGCAGGATGTCGTTCATTACATTGATGCGAACTATCGCACGATCCCGGACGCCGGGCATCGGGCCATCGGTGGCCTTTCAATGGGCGCGGATGGCGCGATGCAACTGGCGATGAACTACCCCGGCACCTTCGGCAGCGTTGGCGTACACAGCCCGACGCTGCGAGATTATCAAAGCACGTCAGCGTACGTCAGTTTCTTCGGCAATGAGAACTACTTCAATGCGCACGACCCGGTACACCTCGTGCAGCAATATCCGGATCGGGCGCGGGATTTCAAACTCTGGCTGGACGTCGGCGCAAACGATACGGACTGGCACGACAGTACCGTCTCCTACCATACCCTGCTCGCGCAATTGAACGTCTCGCATACATGGCACGACGACTGGCCCGGCATCCACGACGGGTACTACTGGGGCGGGCACGCCGCGGACTACGTGCACTTCTATGGCGCCGCGCTGGCGGACACATAATACGCCAGCGCATGTGTGGAAATTGCGGACGATTTCCCCGTCACATTTCCCTCCCAAAGACCGTTATCATTCATGATGGGACGAAATGGCGTCGAGGCGGCATACCGTCGCGCCGTTTCATGGGTATTCACAGGGAGTGGGGAACCGACGCGTGGCAATGCAGCGACTTATCCGAGTGTGCTTTGCGCTCCTGCTCATCGGCACACTGGTGGGGACGAGTGTCGTCTCTGCCACCACGGCACCGACGAATCCGGACGGCGATTTTTTCCTCTATATCCCGACGAACGCGGCGGCCCGCGGCCCGTTGCAAGTGCTCGTTACGGTCCACGGCATGGGTTGGAACGGCACGAGTTTCTGCCAGAACCTCATCAACCGTGCCGAGCAGGACGGATGGATCCTCGTCTCCCCGACCTTCCATTATCGGGACAACTTCAACCCGGCCATGGTGCTTCAGGATGACACGGAATTGCTGCCGCGCCTGGCGCAGTACATTGATGATCTGCCCGCGAAGACGGGTTTGCCGATCCGGGACAAAGTGCTGCTTTATGGCTTCTCGCGTGGGGCGCAGATCGTCCATCGGTTCGCGGAATTTTACCCGGACAGAACCCTCGCGGTCGCGCTCTTCGCCGCCGGGACGTACACCCTGCCCGTGCCGACGATGAATGTGAACGGCACGCCGACGACACTCAATCTCCCGTACGGTGTGGCGGACCTCCAGCAGTACACGGATGCGCCGTTCGATGCCGCCGCCTTCCGCAGGGTTCCGTTCTTCATCGGCGTCGGTGGCGCGGACGATCATGCGGGAGACGCGCCTCCGGCGTGGGATGCGTACAATGGCGTGACGCGCCTCGCCCGCTCGGAGAACTTCGCGCGGACATTGCAGAACTTCGGCCTCAATGCCTCGCTGACTGTCTACCCGGGCGTCGGACACGACATCACGAGTGACATGCGCGGTCAGGCAATGACGTTCCTCGAACAGCAGGCGGCTCTCGCAAAGCTGACCCAAGCCGATCAAACGATCGCACAGACCTTTCTGAGCGACATCAGTCCCAGCCCAATCCCCTGATCCCACCACGCGGGGAGGGGATCAGCAGGGGAGATTGTTCATGACGCGGGCGCGACAATTGCGTCCGCGTCGTTTTTGCTCAGGCTGTCGTTCGGGGTGTGAGGCCGCGTGCGTCGGAATTGGAGCAACACGATCGCCGAAAGAACGAGCAGGCCGCCGATGATTTGCACCGGCCCGAGCCGCTCGCCGAGGACGATCGTCGCGAGGGCGACGCCGAGCGGGATTTCCAGCGTGCCGAGGATACTGGCGACCGTTGGGCCGACCCGCGTAATGCCCGCGTAATTCGCGACCGTCGCCAACACGGAGGCGCAGACGGCGAGACCGATGATCGGCAGCCAGCCCCAGGGCGCGAAGTCAAATCGTAGCCCGCGACTCGCGACTCCCGCCGTTGTGAAGGTGATTGCCGCACCTGTCGCGACCAGCCCGGCAAGGGTCAGCGGTGGTGTCGCACGGAGGATGGCATGCCCTGTGAGCAGCGTGCAGGTATAGACGAGCGCCGCGCCGAGCGCCAGCAGGATACCGATGAGGTCATGCGTGCCATGATGCGGGCCGGAGACGACGAGGATGACGCCCGCTGTGGCGACGATTAGCGCGAAGACGCGCCGCGCGCTGAGCCGCTCACGCCCGATCAGCACCGCGCCGACGGTCACCATCGCGGGATAGGCATAGAGGAGCAGAATCCCCAGCGCCGCATCAATCCGGGTCAGGGCGGTGCCGAAGAGCCATGTCTGTCCCGCCTGAAAGACCGCGCCGAGCAGTATGCCGCGCGTGATCGTCGCGCGTGGCGGCATGCCGTCGCCAAACCGGGGAATGAGCAGCCAGAAGAGCGCCACCGCGATCAGATAGCGCATCGTCAGTAGCGTCACGACATTGACGCCCGCCGCGTAGGCGAGTTTCGCGAAGGTCGCCGTGACGCTGTACGCCGTTGCTGCCATGATACAGCAGAGAACACCCTCGCGCTCGCGAGTCATGCACGCTCCTCACCGGAGAATCCCTTCCAAAACGACGGAAGATGAACCGCCAGGATGCCAAGAAAGGAAGGGAATTTACCACAGAGGGCGCAGAGAACGCAGAGAGCACAGAGAAGAGGAACAAAAAGATTTCCTCCGTGTCCTCTGTGTCCTCTGTGCTCGATATTTCTCTTGGCATTCTGGCGGTTTTGAGATCATTTCTCCGTCATCCGGCCGTAATCGTCTGTGATACGAATGACATCGTCGAGATGCGGGGTGCTCACTTCGAGGAGGATGCTGTCTTCCTGTGCCTCGAAGCGATGGATTGTGCCGGTTGGGATGTGAACGAGCATCCCCGGTTGCCAGTCGAATTGCTCATCGCCGAAAGTCAGCATGATGCGGCCAGAGAGTAGGTAGAGGGTTTCCTCTTTGATCTCATGCTTCTGGAGACTGAGCCGCTGGCCCGCCGTGATCTCCAGCACCTTCCCGGCGTATGCTCCGGTATGCGCGTACCAGATTTCCCGGCCCCACGGCTTGTCAACGATTTTCGGCTCCGCGAGCGGCCCCATGCTTTCTACTCCTTGCCCGTGTGAGAATCATTGTGCGCGTACGTAACCACACAATGCCGTGGGTGCGCAACCCGTCCACGCTACCGGCGGAGATGCCAGTCAATGCCGAGCACGACCGGTAGCAGGAGCGCCAGCCCGACGAGATGGCTGATGAGGACGGTGCGTGTATAGTATTGCGTCGCCGCTGGGATGATGGAGAGTAGCAGCACGATGCAGCAGAAACCGCCGATGCTCCAAACGAGGACGACACCCACACGCGCGACGATCCCGCGTGCCGCGCGCTCCGGTAGCAGCGCGGCAATCGCAAATGGCAGACTGAGAAAGACGAGCGCCATGCCCGCCAACGGGAAGAAGATATAGGCGTTATCGCTCCAATTGCGCACCAGCGCCTTGGGGAAGAATGCCGCCAGCGCGAGCAACACGACCGCCCGCATTCCCAGCGCGGCGCGGGATGGGACATGCGCGGCTGACATGGATTAGACCTGACTGAGAATTTGTGCGCCGCGCCGCGTTACCATCACGGTATGCTCGAACTGCGCCGCGTAGCCGCCGTCCACCGTGCGCACCGTCCAGCCATCCGGGTCAATCTGGTAGCGCGGTGACTGCTCGGCGATCACCGGCTCGATGGTGATGACAAGACCCTCCTGAAGTATCGGGCCGATTCCCGCCTTGCCGACAAAGGGAACTTCGGGCGCTTCATGCATCCTGTGGCCGACGCCGTGGCCGGTGAAGCCGCGAAAGACGCCGAACCCACGCGCCTCGGCATACTGCTGCATCGCGTGGCTGATGTCCCCGACGCGGTTGCCGGTGACGGCGGCGGCGATCCCGGCTTGCATCGCGCCGCGCGCCGTCTCGATCAGCCGCTGCCGCGCCGGGCTAACCGCGCCAATCGCGACGGTGATCGTCGCATCGCCGCAGTAGCCGTCGAGCAGCATCCCCGCGTCAATGCTCAGCACATCGCCCGCGCACAGTTGGTGATCACTCGGCACGCCGTGCATCGCGGCGTCATTGACCGAGGTATTGATCGCGCCGGGAAACCCTTCCTCGGTATGGAAAATGGGGTCCGCGCCCAAATCGGCGATGTATGCCCGCGCGAAGTCATCCAACGTACGTGTCGTGACGCCGGGCTTCGCCATTCGGGCGAGGTGCTTGAGGAGGCGGGCGGTGGCGCGATTCGCGCGGCGCAGGCCGTTGATGTCGGTACGGCTCTCGATGACCATGCGGGTTCGTCCTTTGCACGATGCGTGTCGTCGGTTTCGCGACACGATAGCACCGGACGAAAAAAAATGCACCGGTGGGGTCGGGAGCACCCCACCAGTACGAGGGAAGAGGAGGGGAAGGGTTGTCGAGGAGGAGCGGAGCGAGGGCGAGAGTAGCGCCACCGCGTTCTGTGTATCCTACCGCACTCACTGTACTCCGTTCCCTCGCCGTGTGCGTGATCGAGGTATGAAGATCAGGTAATGGTTTCACACATAGGGTCTCGTGCTAAGTAGGTGGCCAGATGTCGTTAGACGAGATATGCTGTGGGCCTCGCGAAGGAGGCCCCGATGCACCTCACGCTCACCGCAGACGAGCGCGAACAGTTGACCGCCGCCGCTGCCCGCGAACGCCGCGTTCGCCACTGGCGGCGCTATCAATCTCTGCTGCTCCTCGCGGAGGACCGATCGCCCGTAGCGGTCGCTGAGGCGGTCGGCTGTAGCCGCGCGAGCGTCTATAACTGGATCAAGGCATGGCAGGAAGCGGGGATCGCCGGGCTGGCCGAGGCACCGCACGCCGCCCCGCTGCGCGCCCATACCGTCCACGCTACTGGCCGGGCTGCTTGCGCGCGATCCGCAGGCATATGGGCACCATGCCACCGGCTGGACGGTGCCGCTCCTGCACGGGGAGATCATCCGCGCGGGCTACGCAGTGAGTGCGCGGACGGTGCGCCGCATCGTGCGTCGGTTGGGATGGCGCCGGAAGCGACCGAAGTATGTGCTCGGCCGGCCCGATCCCGCCTACGCGGAAAAAAAGGGGCGCTGACCGCCCTGATCGGCGCGGTGCTCGCCGCAGGCGGATCGGTCTGGTTCGGGGACGAGACGACGCTGCGCGAGTTCCCCCTTGCGGGCGGCGTGGGCGCGGCGCGGGGCGCAGCAGGTGGTCGTGATCAGCGGGCGCAACGCGCGCCGGGTGCTGCATGGGGCGCTGAACATCGGCACGGGCGAGGTCGTACGGGTGGCGCGGGAACGGGGACGGGGCGTGGACAGCGCGGCGTTGATCGAAGCACTCGTGGCGCGTTGCGCGACCGGTGTGCCACACCTGCTGGTCTGGGATAACGCCCCACCGCACCACACGCACGCGGCACGCGATGCGGCGATGGCGGCGGGGATCACGATCGGCTGGTTGCCGTTTCGCTCGCCCGAGTTGAATCCTTGCGAGGACATCTGGCGGGAGATGAAGCGGGTGGTGGCAGCGAATCGGGCATACGAAACCGTCGACGAGTTGGCAGAGCGGGGTGTGGGTTGGCTGGACGACCAGACGCCGGATGATCTTATGCGCATCGCCGGACTGCGGTCGTCCAAGTTCGATTGGCTACCTACTTAGACCCGAATAATCAGATCACCGGGAACTTCGCGAAAACGGCACTGACCCAGGCGAAGACCGGGCTCGTCAGCAACAACACACTAACCGGCGCGGGCGCGGCGGGCAGCCGGTCTGCGGGATTCGGGTCATGGGGCTATCCCGATCCGACTGTCTGGGGGCATACTACCTTCCAGAACAACACGATCAGCGGCACATCGCGCGGGATCGCGCTCTACACTGATCAAAGCAGCACCATCTCACAGAACTCCTTCGACCATAACGGCGACGCAGTCTGGCTCGGCCTCGCCGATCCTGCCGACGCGCAACCGGACGCGACGACACTTAATATCCGGCAGAACAGTTTCACGGCAAGCGACAGCAATGCAGTCAACAACACGCTGACCGGTAAGGTCAACGCGACGCCGAACTACTGGGGTAGCGCGAACGGTCCGGCGAATGCCGCGAACACCTTCAACGTCGGCTCGCAGGGCGGTGCGGCCGTCAATGTGAACTTCGTCCCGTGGTGGAGCACGATCACCGGCAACCCTGGTACGTTGAACGGCACCGTCTTCGCGCCAGTGACGACGACGAACCCGGCGAACGGCCAGTTCTCCTCTATTCAGGCGGCGGTGACGGCTGCGCCAAGTGGCACCGTCAGCGCGGTGGCAGGCACCTTCACGGAGACGGTCACGGTCGGCAAGACGGTGACGATCAACGGCGTGAAGCACGGCGTGGATGCCCGCACGGGTCGCGGCGCGCCGAGCACCGAAACGATCCTGGATGCGAAGGGTGGCCCCATTGGCTTCTCGTTGAACGCTGATGGCATCACGCTCGATGGGTTCACCGTGCAGAATGCCGGTGCCACCGCCAATGACCCGAATGGCGGCAACACGGGTGTCTTCCTGAGTGCCACACATAGCGGTTATCAGGTGCTGAACAACATTATCCAGAATAATGCGATCGGCCTCTACGGCAACTCGCAGGGGACGACGCAGACGCTGATCAAGCAGAACCTGATGCAGAACAACAACGCAACGGGCGCGGCGAGCGGGAACGCGATCTACGCCGACCAGGGCAGCGTCAATATCCTCATTGACAACAACAAGTTTGTGAACAATGTGCAAGGCGGCTCGGCCTCCTTCAACGGTCTCCCAGGAACGCCGCAGCACGATATTACCGTCAGCAACAACAACGCGACCGATGATATCTCGTTCGTAAACGCCAACACCGTCACGGTGAGCAACAACACCAGCACGAGTACGTCGCTCGGTTCTCTTATCATCATCGCTGGTGGCGTCAATGGCGTGAGCATCACGGGAAACAACGTCTCGAATGCGGGAAATGTCGGTGCAAATTCCCCCGGCAGTGCTGTACTCATTGGTGATTTTTACGGGTACGGGCCGAATCAGACTGACATCCGGACGTAACTCGGTTCAGCAAGCAGGAATCATGGTGGTGGGGGGGGGGGGGGGGGGGGGGGGGGGGGGGGGGGGGGGGGGGGGGGGGAGAGGGGAAAAAGGGGGGGGGGGGGGAGGGGGGGGGGGGGGGGGGGGGGGGGGGGGGGGGGGG
>JBPCPB010000073.1:0-8197 GCA_050999735.1 Thermomicrobiales bacterium
CACCTTGTTGAGCGGGTTCGTGGCACCATCCTCACCCGACCTCTGTCCGCTCGGCTGGACAAGGGAGAGCATAGCGCCTATTTTCATCTGCCAGTAGCACCGCGCCGCGGTATCGCCCTTGTTGAAAAAGTCGGTGATAGGCCGAATTCCGGTATCAAAACACCCCGAAAGAGTATGAAAAAGGCGATTTGTGGGGCTTTTTCCTCGTCGTATTGGTCGCAAAAGCCACCTCAAAATCAATGTCTCGATCTTTCTCGTACCGCTCGCGATTCGAGACGCGTTGTCCACTCCCCAAAAAGTGGGTGGCTATCATTCCTCAGAGAAGACGATGTAGTCAGGGTTATCTGACCGCACGACCTGGTCGGTCGGCGTCAGTCCTCCTGTCGTCTGGTCAACGCGGAAGGTGACGATGGTATCGCTGCTCTGGTTGGCGACGTAGCCGGGGAAATTTCGCTGGCTGCGTGTTCGGTCGGCGCCGCTCGGTGATTATGCCGCTTTGATCGCCTGAATCAGCGCGATGCTCGTTGTCAGGTCGTCGTCCGTCAGGTTACGGAATCGCTGCGCCAATGCCTCGCGTGGCAGCCCGCCTTCGCCACGGATCGGCACGTCGCCAACTACCCGAAAGCCCCGCTCCTCCATCAGCCGCCGGTGCGTCGAGTGCGGCTCTCGGTTCCCCACCGGATAGCGCCGCTTGCCCGTGACCAGCGCCCAGGCGAAGTCTGAGCACGCCCAGTGACCGTTCCATTCCCGCGCCGTCCCCAGGCATCGGAAATCAATCTGGTGCGACATCACGCCGCCCGGCTTGAGCCAGCGATGGAGGGCGCCGTACGTGGCGTGGAGATCGAGGGGATATTCCATCACCGTCTGCGATATGACCATGTCCACCGTTCCCTCCCGGACGATGTCCGCCCGATCCCATGGCGCCTGATAGGTGATCCACTCGCCCTCATCCGTCGCCGCCGCGAGTTCCGCCCGGATCGCCGCGACCCGCTCGGAGGCAAGGGCGAGGGTGAGCCGGTTCTCGGTCAGGATGTCATGCGGGAAGGCGTAGTCGTCCAGCAGCGGGGTGACGAGCGGAAACTCGGCCGGACCAGGGATCGGCGCGCGCGCGCGAAAGAGGGCGACCAGTTCATCGAAGATGGCGAGGTCGCGATCATTCCGGGCGTATCGGACGACATCGAAGGCATAATACTTCGCGGCGCCGGAGAGCAGCGCGGCCAGGCCGACGCCGAGCGAGTCGCCCGGCCCCAACTCCGCGACGACGGCGGGCTGTGCCGGCAGATCATGCGCGCGGGCCATCACGAGGTGACGCAGCCAGACCGAGTAGCAGTATCGCGCGGAGTCGCTGCCGCCGGTGCGGCGGGAGATGAGGTTATTGACGCCGGGCACGTAGGTCGCGATACCCGTAACCAAGGGACGAACACGCAGAGTCATCTCACTATCCTTTTCTCGGCGCGTACAGCGCGCGGTGCGTACCGCGGCATCTGCCATGCCTGCGGGAAACCGACAATATGATAGAGAATAGCGTGAAAATGTAAAAAGAAAGATAAATAGACGCGAAATAGGTCTACATAGCTATATTGTCATGTGAAACCCCCTTATTTACCGGGAGTTGTCAGGATACCCCGGAGGCACCAGCCCGTCTTCCACAGCGAAGACGATGCAGGTGGGGCTGCCGATGCGCACGACATGGCCGGTCGCCGCGAGCATGCCGGTCGCCTGGTCAACGCGGAACGTGATAATCGTGTCGCTGCCCTGATTGGCAGCGTACAGGAATTGTCCCGACGGATCGAGGGCGAAGAAGCGCGGCATCGTCCCCTGTGTTGGCTCCCATCCCATTGCCGTGAGAGCGCCATTTTCCGCGTTAATCGCGAAGATCGCGATGCTGTCGTGCCCCCGGTTCGAGGCGTAGAGGAAACGACCGGACGGCGCGACAGCGATCTCAGCGCCCGTGCTTCGGCCGGTGGACGCGGGCGGCAGCGTCCCGATCACTTGCCGGGGATCGAGCACGCCGCGCTCCGCGTCATAGCCGTAGGTCGTAATCGTCGAGTCCAGTTCGTTGATGACGTAGGCATATGGCGCGTCAGGGTGGAACGCGATGTGGCGCGGCCCCGCTCCGGACCGCGCCCGCACAAACGGCGGATCATGCGGCGCAATTGTGCCGCGCGCGGCATCGAACCGGTAGATGAACGTCCGGTCGAGGCCCTTGTCCGGCACTGCCACAAACCGCCCGGCGGGATCGAACGGACCGTGATGGGGGTGAGAACCTGCCTGCTCCACCGGGTCGGGGCCAGGATCGCCCGTCTGCGACACGGCGTTATTCAGCGAGCCGAGCGTGCCATCCGGGTTGATCGGCAATGCCGCCACGGTCCCATCCCGGTAATTCGCCACCACGAGGGCGCGGCCAGACAGGTGGACATCCACCGACACCGGGTTGCGCCCGCCGGATTGTCGCGTGTTTAGCGCGGTCAGCAGGCTGGTGTGCGGCGCGACCGCGAAGGCGCTGATCGCGCTGAAGTCGTTGCCGCCGTGGACGCAGTAAAGAAAACGCCGCGTGGGATCGAGCGCCAGGAACGACGGATTGGCAACGCCCGTGAGGAGTTGGATATGTTCCCACGCGCCGGAGCGATCATCCATCCGGTAAACGGTAATTCCCTCGCCCGTTCCCGCGCGATCCGGGGTCGTGTAGCAGCCCACATAGACGAACATAGGAGCGATGATAGGGAGCGGGACGAGAACCGTCAAGCCGCTCGTTCTCGCTGGGAGGACATGAAAAAAACCTTACGCCAACCCCTCCCCATCGCGATGGAGAGGGGTTGGCGTAAGGTCACTCCGCGTCGGGGAAGCCATGCATCTTCATCATCTCCGGCGATTTCTCCACGGCGACGTTGATGACGCCCGGCTCGTGCGCCATCAGCAGACGATTCAGCGCCTGCACCCAGTGGTCCGGGCCGAGGGACTTGGAGAGCGTGAAGTCTGCCATCAGGGGACATTCGCGCATGCCATCCGTCCGCTCGAAGACGGAGCAAAGGACGATTCGGCTAGTCGGCGCGAGCCGCCGCATCTCATCCACGACCGTCGCATCATCCAGCCCGGAGAGGTCGCGGTCCACGATGATGATGTCCGCCTCGGTCGTTGCGAGCAGCGCAAGCAGTTCACCCGCCGTTCCCGCCTCGCCGACGACCTGCGCGCCAAGGGCGAGAGTCAGCATCGCGCGGATGCTCGCGCGGACATGGGGAAGGTCGTCCGCGATGATGATGTGGCCGGTCGTGCGCTGTTGCTCGTTCATTATCTGCCTCGATAATTCTTTACCACACGGAAAAGCAGTATGCAAGCGTGAGGCCGGCGCAAACCCGCTGGCCTCACGGTATGCGTATTAGACGAGTGCCGGTTCGTGAACGAATGCGTGCTCCGCGTCGCTGGTGACCGTTTCGGCCTCCTCCGCGGGCCGCTTCAGCATCAAGGCGAGCGCCGCGCCAATCGCGCAGGCGACCGCGCCGACGAGCATCGCCTCCGTCAGGCCACTGACGACACCGCCGAGCACCGCGTCCTTGATCCGTAACGCCAGCGCCGGGTCCGCGCCCGCAAGCGCACCGCCGCCCTTGCCGAGGCTCGCGTTCGCGATGATCTGCGCCTTCGCGGGGTCGGGCAACGGCAGGCCGCTCACGGCGCTCGCGACATGGGCATGCGAGCGATTCGCGAAGATCGCGCCGAGCAACGCGATACCGAAGACGCCGCCCAGTTGCCGGTTCATGTTGAGGATGCCGCTCGCCACGCCCGATTTGGTTCGCTCCACGGCAGCCATCGCGACGGCGGAGAGCGGCGACATTGCGAAGCCGATACCGATGCCAATCATGATGAACGACGGCAAGAGATCGGTGTACGGCGAGTGCGCCGTCAGCCGGAGGCCATCGAGCAGGAGGCCGAGGCCGACAAGCACGAGACCGGTGAAGACAATCGGCCGCCCGCCGAAGCGCCCAGTCAGTTTGCCGCCGAGCGGCGCGCTGAACATAATCAGCCCGGTCGTCGGCAGTGTGCGCAGGCCAGACTGGATCGCCGAGTAGCCGAGGATGTTCTGCATGTAGAGCGTCAGGAAGAAGATCGTGCCGAACATGCCGAAGGAGAGAACGAAGGAGATCACATTCGCGGCCGTGAAGGTCACGGAGCGGAACATCCCGAAATCCACCATCGGATGCGCCTGCCGGTTCTCAACGAGGGTAAAGAGCGCGAGGAAGATGACCGTCGCCGCGAACAGCCCGAGGATGCGGCCGCTTTGCCATCCCCACGTTTGGCCCTCGATCAATGCCAGCGTGAGGGCGAAGATGCTGGGCGTCAGCATCGCGACGCCGAGGTAATCCACCGAGCGGGCGGCGTTCGGATCGGACGATTCTTGAACGACGCGCGAGCCGATCAGGAAGGCGGCGATGCCGATGGGGATGTTAATGAAGAAGATCGCCTGCCAGTTGACGTATTCGACGAGCGCGCCGCCGACAATCGGGCCTGCCGCGAGCGCGAGGCCGGAAATGCCCGCCCAGATACCGATTGCCTGCGCACGCTCCTTACCCTGGAAGGTAGCGGTAATGATCGAGAGCGTGCCCGGCATCATGATCGAGCCGCCGATCCCTTGCAGGACACGGAAGAAGATCAGCACACCGAGGTTCGGCGCGATGCCGCAGGCGAACGAAGCGGCAGTGAAGATCGTCAGGCCGATCAGGAAGACCCGCTTGCGCCCGAAGACATCACCGAGTTTGCCCATCGTCACCATCAGGACGGCGAGCGAGAGCGTGTAGCCATTGACAATCCATTCCAGCGCGGAAGTTGTCGCGCCGAATTTCTGCTGAATCGTCGGCAGCGCGACATTGACGACCGTGTTGTCCAGCATCAGCATAAAGAGCGCGAAACACATCGCCCCGAGCGTCAGCCATTTGGCGCGATTTTCCTCTTGCACTGCCGTCCGGGGGATAGGTGCGACTGCGGTTGCCATGTGTTCCTCCCATTTCATCTGTCACCAAAACCCATCTGTCGGTGGTAGGTTCATTGTGCCAATGAGCAACGCGCGTCACATTGGCCGCACGAACGGTTTTTCCGTTGCTGCTCGAAGGGGTATGGCTCCCCGCCGTTTGGAGGGGGTAGGCTTCCTAACCCCCCAACCCCCTTCCCGTCTCGGGAAGGGGGAATGAGCCTCCAAGAGATACGGGTGTTCGAGGAACGCCTCGGTCATGCGACGAGTCACCCCTTCCCGCGTCAGGAAGGGGACGGGGGTTAGGAAACCTCGTCAGATGTATCGAACTCTACCGCGACGGGTGGGCGAGCAAGCACGTCAATCGCGAGCCAGATGCTGCGGACATGGCGGAAGCAGAGGATGGGAAGCGTAATGGCGAAGAGAAAGCCGAGACCGATCTCCAGCGCGAGTGCGTGTGGTCGCAGATACGCGAGCGGCGCGACGACGAAGAGGATCGGCAGGCTCGCCACGGCGTAATTGATGACAGCGGTGTTCGTGAAGTAACCGATCTCTCGCTCGAAGTGGAAGCCGCAACGCGCGCAGTGGGTCAGCATCGTAAAGCGCCGGAAAAGCCGCCCTTGCCCGCAGATCGGGCACCGCAGCCGCAGGGCGCGGCTCATCACCGTCATTCCGGACGACCGTGGTGGCAACACGGAGGGTTCCATGTGAAACGCGCCCCTTACGATGAGTGGGCTTCCCGCGCGAGGCCGTTGCGGACGGCATAGACGGCGGCCTGCGTGCGGTCGGCAAGTTCGAGTTTGCCGAGGATGTTCGCGACATGCCCCTTCACCGTCGTCTCGCTGATCGAGAGTTCGCGCGCGATTTGCTTGTTGCTCTGCCCCTCGGCGAGCAGCGCGATCACATCCCGCTCGCGGTCGGTAAGCGTGGTCGAATGGTCCGGGGCGGGTTTGGGGCGGGTGGCGAGGCCCATCAGCATCCGCGCCGCATCCGGGTGGAGTTGCGGCTCGCCTCGCGCCGCGCCGCGTACCGCCTTGATCAGATCGTCCGCCTCGACCTCCTTGAGGAGAAACCCGACCGCGCCTGCTTGGATCGCCTCCGCGACGCGCCGATCATCGAGGAAGGTGGTGAGGACGAGGATCTGCGTTTCCGGGTGCGCGGCCTTGATCGCGGCGGTCGCCGCGATGCCGTCCATCTCCGGCATCAGCAGATCCATCAGCACGACATCCGGCGCGAGCGTTGCGGTGAACTCGACCGCCTCGCGCCCATTCTGCGCCTCCCCAACCATCTCCATATCCGGCTGAACGAGCAAAAACATCCGCAGCCCCTGCCGCACGACGCTGTGATCGTCCGCGACGAGAACGCGAATCTTCTTCTCCGGAGATTGGGCCGCACTGCTCATCCGTTACCTCGATCTTCTCTCTCGTATTAACGCATATTCCGCTCTGTTGCCTTGAATTCTTCAGCGGTAATACCGTACATCAACATATCGAAATGATGTCCATCGGTGAAACCCATGCGCCGTAAACAGCCTTCTCGCTGGAAGCCGAGACGTTCATGGAGCCGGATAGACGACTCATTAAAGTCGTAAATACCCACGGTCAGTTTCTGATATCGCAATTCACGAAAGAAGTAGCGCGCGAGGATTCGTATGGCTTCAGATGCGTAGCCGTTGCGCCGGTGGGCTGATAGCACATTCAGGCCATAGGAAAACGTCCCCGTGCGCCGGTCGCAATCGTGTGTCCCGATACCGCCAACGGCCACGCCCTCGCCGTTCTCGATCACGAAGTTGTAGGAGTCTGATTCAGGCCGCTTTGTTGCATTCTCCTCAGCCTGACGCCGTGTTGCTTCCGCGGAGAGCGGGAATGGAATGTAGTAAAGCCGACGCGCCTGATCGTCGTCCTGATTCCACGCGAAAAAGACCTCCCAATCGGACGGTTCAACCGCGCGCAACCGTACGCGCTCGCCCTGCCAGATGGAATCTGTACGGCTATTCCCTGCCTTTTTAAGCAATTCCCGCTGATCTTGCATCACACTCTCATGCCTTCCCGCCGCACGTTGAGAAGCAGCGGACTCCGTTCCTTCGCGAACCGTTCCTCGTCCATAAAGATGCAGCTAATCAGGATGCACTCATGCACGCACATGAGGTCGTACAGCATGTCGCCCGTTCTCTTCCATTCCTCCACAGTGTCCACCGGCCCGGTAAGGACGACGAGGACGTCAATGTCCGAACCGGGTTCAGCGTCACCGCGCGCCTGTGAGCCGAAGAGGACGAGCCGCTTCAGTCGGTCGCCGTAGCATGCTTCGAGCAGCACGCGCAGTTCGGAGAGGATGTCTGTACCTGCGTCTCCATCACACATCCTCATGCGGGTTACGACTGCGTGGTGGGAATCGCGGTGCGCACCGCGATCGTCGTGCCCGCGCCCGGCGCGCTCTCGATACGCAGCACGCCGCCAACGCGCTCAACACGTTCCCGCATCCCCGGCAGACCGAGATGGCCGGGTTGCGGCTGATGCCCCGCGCGGTCGAAACCCCGGCCATCATCTCGTACCGTCAGTGTGGCAGCCCCATCGCGGATGTCAAGCGCGACGGCGATCTCCTTCGCGTGCGCGTGCTTGAGCGCGTTGTTCACGGCCTCGCTCGCCACCCGGAAAAGCGCTTCTTCGAGAGGCAATGGCAGCCGTTCTTCCGCGCCCGTCGCGGCGAACGCGAGCGTCGGGCCATCGCGCCGTTGCAGAGATTCGATGTGCCGCCGGAGCGCCTCGACAAGCCCTTCCTCCTCCAGCGCAACAGGCCGCAACTGGAAGAGGAGCGCGCGCATCTCCGCCAGCGCCTCCCTGGAGAGCCGCCGCAATTCATCGAGGCTCCGCTTCGCCTCCTCGGGCTGCACATCCCAGAGAGCGGGGAGAACTTGCGCGAGGAGGCTCATCGAGAAGAGCGACTGCGTGACGCTGTCGTGCAAATCCCGCGCGAGGCGGTGCCGCTCCTCCAATGCCGCCGCCTGCTGCGCCTGCTCGTACAACAGCGCGTTGTGCATCGCGACGGCGGCATGGTCCGCAAAGGTCGCGATCAACTGCAACTCGCTCGCATCCGGGTTGATCGGATGGTCGTAGATGAGCATCAGCACCGCGTTGTGCGCGCCCTGATAGCCAAACGGCACGGCGATAAACGCCTTCGCGTCGAATGCTTCCAATGATTCGTGCGTGACTTGCTCCGCGAACTTTTCTCGCCACCACG